>JAFMQQ010000620.1 GCA_017354595.1 Micromonosporaceae bacterium | reverse complement strand
GCGCTGACCGCGCCGACCCCGCCCGGCGGGCTGCCGACCTACCCGGCCGAGGCCGCGGTCGCCGCCGCCTCGCTTGACACCATGTCGCGGCCGGTCTCCTCCCCGCCGGTCTCACCGGCCGGCACCTCGGCGCCGATCTCCGGTGCGCCGATCTCCGCTGCGCCCGTCTCCGCCGCGCCCGTATCGCCGTCGCTGCCCGGCCCCCTGTTCGCGATGCCGTCCGAGACGGACGAGCCGGCCGCCACCGACCCGGAACAGGTTCTCGCGAACTGGGATTGGAGCTTCGACCCGGAGACGCTGCGCGAGGTGCTCGACGACGAAGGGAAGCTGCAGGAGATCCGGGAACAGCTGACGGCGAAGCTGAACACACTCGCCGACAACGCCAGCCGGGCGCGCCTGCTCAGCCTGCGCGCGGTGGTCTCCCGGATCGTCGGCGAGCTGGACAAGGCGCTCGCCGACGGCAAGCTGGCGCTGGCGCACGCCGAGAACACCGGCGAGCTGCGGCGCATCGCGATCGCCCAGGCACGGCTGGCGCACGTACACCAGTGGCGGGGCGAGTTCGATGAGGCCGACCGGCTCTTCACCCTGGCCAACTCGACCGAGCTACCGGACCGGCTGCGCGCCTCGATGAACCAGCACGCCGGGCGGTGCGCGTACGACCAGGGCCGGTACATCGAGGCGTGTAACCACTTCGAGAAGGCGCTCGAGCTGCGCAAGGAGGAGGACCCGGAGCTGATCGCGCAGACCGAGCTGGCACTGGACGCGGTCTTCCGCAAGGTGGCGGCGAACGGTTGGGGACCGTACCCGCGCAGCCGCGAGGAGATCCTGCAACTGCGCAAGCCACCGACCCCGGCGCTGGACGAGGTGACCGGGCTGTGGGGGTACACCGACGCCGACGGCTCCACCTGTGTCGCCGCCGACTTCGCCGAGGTACAGCCGTTCAAGGACGGGGTCGCCTGGGTGCTGCGGCCCAAGCAGCGGCGCTGGGAACTGATCGACGAGCGGGGCCTCACGCTGATCCCGGCCAAGGCCGGATACCTGGGCGTGAGCAGCTTCTCCGACGGGCTGGCCTGGGTCTCCAAGGACGGCAACTCGCGCTGGATCGGGATCGACAAGAGCAACTCGGTCACCATCTCCACCGGCTTCCACGACGTCCGGCCGTTCCGGCGCGGGATGGCGGCGGTGTGCCGGATGGAGCGCTGGGGTGCGGTCGACGGGGTCGGGCGGGTGATCGTGCCGTTCGCGTACGACGCCTTCGCCACCGCAATGCACGACGGCCGGTACATCGACGGGTTCTCCGACGAGGGACTGGCCGTGGTCGAGCTGGACGGGCTCAAGGGCGTGGTGGACCGCGCCGGCCGGGTGATCATCGAGCCGGCGTACCCGCTGCTGGTGATCCACCCGGTCGCGTTCCTGATCACCGACCGGGCGCACCGCTGGGGTGCCCTGGACCGGTACGGTCGGCTGCTGATCACGCCGAGCCACCCGAGCCGGATGGGTGTGGCGGACGAGATCGACCGGCTGCTCGCCGACGCCCGACCGGTACTGTGATCCACATGCACTTTCGACACCTTGGCCGTTCCGGCATGCTGGTCAGCGAAATCTCCTACGGCAACTGGATCACTCATGGATCCCAGGTTGAGGAGGAGCAGGCTGCCACGTGCGTCCGGGAGGCACTCGACCTCGGCATCACCACCTTCGACACCGCCGACGCCTATGCGGGTACCCGCGCCGAGTCGGTACTCGGCCGGGCACTGGCCGGGCAGCGGCGCGACGGCCTGGAGATCTTCACCAAGGTCTTCTGGCCGACCGGCGAGGGCATCAACGACCGGGGCCTGTCCCGCAAGCACATCATGAACTCGATCGACGGCTCGCTGCGCCGGTTGCAGACCGACTATGTGGATCTGTACCAGGCGCACCGGTACGACTACGCGACGCCGTTGGAGGAGACCATGGAGGCGTTCGCCGACGTGGTACACGCGGGCAAGGCGCTCTACATCGGTGTCTCTGAGTGGAAGGCCGCGCAGATCCGCGCGGGGTACGAACTGGCCCGGCAGTTGCACATCCCCCTGGTCTCCAACCAACCGCAGTACTCGATGCTGTGGCGGGTGATCGAGTCTGAGGTGGTACCGGCCAGCGAGGAGTTGGGCATCGGTCAGGTTGTCTTCTCCCCCATGGCGCAGGGCGTGCTGAGCGGCAAGTACCTGCCCGGCCAGCCGCCGCCGGCCGGATCCCGGGCCACCGATGAGAAGTCCGGCGCCGGGTTCATCGCCCGCCTGGTGGGCAACGAGCCGGTGCTGGAGCGGGTGCAGCTGCTGCGCCCGCTGGCCGAGCAGGCCGGGCTGACCATGGCTCAGCTCGCGATCGCCTGGGTGCTGCAGAACCCGGCGGTCAGTTCGGCGATCGTCGGCGCGACCCGGCCGGAGCAACTGCGGGAGACCGTCAAGGCCTCCGGCGTCACGCTCGACTCGGGCCTGCTCAAGGCGATCGACGAGGCCCTCGATCCGGTGGTGGAGCGGGATCCGTCGCTCACCGAAAGCCCCGCCGGCCGGCCCTGACCGGGCCGCTGGGTTCAGCAGGGGGTACTGGCCAGCAGGCGCTCCAGTGCGCCGACGCCGTGGGCGAGCGCCGCTCTGTCCTCTTTGGACAGTTCGGCGAGCCCCTTCTCCAGTAGCGCCAGGCGGGCACGGCGCCCCGCGGCCAGAACCTCCCGGCCGGTGCTGGTCGCCTCCACCACCACCGACCGGCCGTCGCCCACCGGCCGGCGGCGGGCGACCAGCCCGGC
>JAFMQQ010000619.1 GCA_017354595.1 Micromonosporaceae bacterium | reverse complement strand
GACCGAAGGCCGCAGGTCGTCGTGGTGCCCGGCACCGCCGCCAACGCCGCGGTGGCTCTGCCGTGGCTGCGAGCACTCGCCGCGCGGTGGGCGACCACGGTTGTGGATCTGCCTGGTCAGCCCGGCCTCAGCGCCCCATACCGACCAAGGAGGGGCCGGTCGGCCTGGTACGGCCGGCTACTGGACGAGGTCCTGGCGGCGATGGACCTGGACCAGGTTGTCCTGGTGGGCAATTCGCTGGGAGCCGCGGTGGCGCTGGCCGCCGGCTCACCCCGGGTCGCGGCCCGGGTGCTGGTCTCTCCGGCCGGGTTCATCCGGCTGACCGTGGATGCGACTCTGGTGCTGGCTTCGGCCCGGTGGCTGCTGCGGCCCACGACCGAACACACCAGTCGGATGCTCCGGTTGTTCGTCGCGCCCGGCGAGGTTCCGCCCGGGATCGACGTGGCGTGGATGACCCTTGTGGCGGCCAGTTGCCGCACCACCCTGGCGCCGCCGCCCCTGCCGGCGAAGCTGTTGGCCGCCCGCGCTGATCGGCCCTGTCTGGTCGGGGTAGGGGAGCATGACCGGTTCCTGCCGCCCCGCCGGCTGGCGCCGGTAGTGCGCCGAACCATGGGTCTCGAGCTACGGATCCTGCCCGGCATGGGCCACCTGACGACCCCGGGCCACCTTGACCGTGTCGTGTCGCTGGTCGCCGAGATCGCCGATCAGCCCGGCGGCTGAGCCGCGACCGGTTTCGTTGCTGCACCTCGGTTCCGGGCCAGCGGGTTTCGGGCCAGCGCGGCCCGCCGTGACGGTGGCTCAGCCGCTCGACACCCGCCCCGCCGCGCGCAGCTGTACCCGCACCGCCTGGTACCCGGCGACCGCGGCGGAGAGTGCCCGCTCGCCCGGCCACGACCAGACGTCCTCGTTGAAGATCTCCACCTCGACCGGCCCGCGGTAGCCGGTGTCATCAACGGCCGCCCAGATCCTGCTGAGTTCGACGCAGCCGGCGTCGGGCATGGCCCGGCCGGTCAACGCGCCGGCCGGCAGCGGGGTCGCCCAGTCGGCGAGCTGGAAGATGGCGATACGTCCAGCCGCCCGGGCGATCTGCCGGTACAGCGTGTCGTCCCACCAGACGTGGTAGGTGTCGATAGCCACGCCCACGGTCTCCGGGTCGAACCGCTCGGCGATGTCCAGCGCCTGGGCCAGGGTGCAGACCACGCACCGGTCTGCGGCGAACATCGGGTGCAGCGGCTCCACCGCGAGGCGTACCCCGGCGGCGCTGGCGTGCGGTGCCAGCGCCTCGACCGCCCGCACCACCTGGTCCCGGGCGGCGTCCAGGCTCCGCCGGCCAGCGGGCAGCCCGCCGCAGACGAGTACCAGTACCGGCGCGCCGAGTGCGGCTGCCTCGTCGATAGCGCGGCGGTTGCTCGGGTACCAGTCGCCCGTGGTGAAGAAGCCACCCCGGCACAGTGTGCTGACCGCCAGCCCGTTGGCCTGCACTGCCTTGACGGTGCGTTCCAGCCCGTACTCGGCGACCTGCTCCCGCCACAGCCCGACCCAGCGAACGCCGGCCGCCGCGCAGCCGGCCAGCAGGTCGGGCACCGGCCAGTCGCGCGCGGTGGCCTGGTTGAAGGAGAAGCGGTTCACTGGGCACCCCGGTCTGTTGGGCAATGTCGGCTCTATTGAGCGATGCCGGCGACGGTGAAGAAAGCGCGTGCCCGAGCCGCCGCGAGCTCCGGGTCGGGCAGCAACCCGGCTTCGTCGGCCAGGCGCAGCAGCTTGCCCAGGTGTACGGCGCTTCGGCCGGACTGGGCGCCGGCAACCATAGTGAAGTGTTCCTGGTGTCCGGCGAGCCAGGCCAGGAAGGCGATGCCGGTCTTGTAGAACCGGGTCGGTGCGGCGAACAGCTGCCGGGCCAACGGTACCGTCGGCGCGAACGCCGCGTCATAACCGGCGATGTCTCCAGCGTCGAGGGCGTGCAGCGCGGCACTTGCCGCGGGTGCGATCGTGGCGAAGACGCCCAGCAGCGCGTCGGAGTACCCGGCCGCGTCGCCCTTGATCAGCGCCGGATAGTTGAAGTCGTCTCCGGTGTACAGGTGCACACCGGCCGGCAACTCGGCCCGCAGCTTCACCTCGTACGCCTCGTCGAGCAGGGAGAGCTTGACACCGTCGAGGCCACCAGGGTTCTCCCGGGCGATGGCGAGCACGGTCTGGCCGGCCGCCTCGGGCGATGCCGCGCCCCAGTAACCGGCCAGCGCCGGATCGAACGCAGGGCCCAGCCAGTGGAGGATGACCGGGCGCCCGGCATGCCTGATCAGTCGCGTGTAGACGGTCAGGTACGCCTCGGCGGTGCGCGCCGTGGCAGCCAGTTGCCGGCTGCACATGAGCACCGGTACCACACCCGCCGCCAGTACCTCATCCAGCTGCCGGCGGTACGCGTCCGTCACGAGGTCCAGTGTGGACTCTCCTGGCGGCAGCTGATCGGTGCCCACTCCGGCACAGATCGCGCCGCCGACGCTGCGCGCCTCGGCGGCGCTGCGCCGGATCAGATCCCGGGCGACCGGGTAGTCCAGGCCGGCACCGCGCTGGGCGGTGTCCATGGCCTCTGCGACGCCGAGACCGTACCGCCACAGGTGGTGCCGGACGGCGAGCGTCGCGTCCCAGTCCAGCACCGCGGGCGCGTCCGGGGTGTTCTCGGCGGCCGGGTCGGCGACCACGTGCGCGGCGGCATAAGCGATCCTGCTGCGCGCCGGTGCGGCGGCCCGGTACCGATCCCCGGGGCGCAGCTGCAGCGCGCTCCCAT
>JAFMQQ010000618.1 GCA_017354595.1 Micromonosporaceae bacterium | reverse complement strand
CGCCCAGATCCGGCTTGATCCGGTCCAGCGGGATACCCAGCCCGTCCGCGCCGAAGATCGCCAGCACCGTCCACATGCCGGTGCCCAGGTCGGCGGTTGCCGAAGCGATCGTGGCGGTACCATCGGCCTGCAACCGTACCCGCACCGTGGTGGACAGGTGGCTCGCCGGATAGACCGCGGTCGACATCCCCAGGCCGACCAGCCAGTCACCGTCCACAACAGAGCGTGGTACCGGGTTGCGCAGCGCCCAGCCGAACTTGTCCATCCCCACCTGGTAGCACTCGTCCAGGTGCTTGCTCGACCAGGGCACGCCGCGGCCGGGGTACGTGGTGGCGTAGTTCTTCAGCCGCAGCGCCACCGGGTCGATCCGCAACGCGTCCGCCAGCTCGTCCATCGCGCTCTCGATCGCGAACGAGCCGGACTCCTCGCCGGGTGCCCGCATCACCGTGGAGGGTGGCCAGTCCAGGGTCACCACATTCTGCCCGACGTGCAGGTTCTGCGTCTGGTAAAGGAACCGCGAGGTGCTACCGGGTGCCGACTCGAAGGTCCAGCCGGAGGCGGAGAGGCTGGACCACGCGTCGTGCTTGAGCGCGGTGAGGGTACCGTCCCGGGACGCGCCCAGGGTGACCGTCTGCTGCACGGCCGAGCGGTGCCCGGTGATGCTGAAGGTCTGTGCCCGGGTCAGCACCAGCTTGATCGGCCGGCCGATGGCGCGTGCGGCGGCCGCGGCGACCAGGTCGTGCGTCCACGTGCTCGCCTTGTTGCCGAAGCCGCCACCGACGTGCTGGCTGACCACGTGTACCAGGGACCGGTCGATGCCGAGCGCCGTGGCGATGTTCGACGCGTGGCTGATCGGCGCCTGCGTCCCGCTGTACGCGGTGAGGTGGTCCGCGTCCCACACCGCCAGCATCGCGTGCGGCTCCATCGCGTTGTGGTGCTTGGGCCGCTGCTGGTATGTGCCGGAGATGGTGACCTCGCTGGCGGCCAGCGCGTCGTCGATCGAGACGACGCCGTCGGCGAGGATGTCGGTCGGCGGCTGGGCGGTCGCGTTCGGGATACCGTCTACAAAGGACACAGCACCGGCCGCGGGAGCATAGGTGATCTGGACCAGCGTGGCCGCCAGTACCGCCTGCTCGAAGGTCTCGGCGACCACCAGGCCGATGATCTGTCCATAGTGGCGGATCACGTTGTCCTGTAGCGGTACCCAGTTCGGGCCGGCGCCGCGGGGTGTGTTCAGCGGCAGCGAGTTGAACGGCGTGTAGACGGCGAGCACACCGACCGATGCCAGCGCGTGGGCGGTGTCCATCGACGCGATGCTGCCCTTTGCGATCGAGCTGAGCAGCAGGTACCCGTAGCAGACGCGGTCGGCCTGGTAGTCCGCCGCGTACTTCGCGCCGCCGGTGACCTTGAGCCGGCCGTCGACCCGGTTGACCGAGCCGCCCAGTGGTGAGTCAGCCATTGGTGCCTCCAAGACTCAACAGGGCGCGCGAGATGACCCGTTGCACCAGGGCCACCTTGAACCGGTTCTGCGCCAGCGGGCGCGCTCCGACCACCACCTGCTGGGCGGCGGTATCCACCACGCTCTGCTGCAACGGCTGCCCGCGCAGCGCATTCTCCACTGTGTACGCCCGCCAGGGCACGGTCGCCACACCGCCGACCGCCACCCGTACATCGCGGATGGTGCCGTCGGTGGCCAGATCCGCCGCCACTGCAGCCGAGGCGAGTGCGAAGCCGTACGACCGGCGATCGCGTAGCTTCAGGTACGTCGACCGGGTGGCCCAGGGCAGCGGCGGTACCAGCACCGCGGAGATGAGCTCGCCGGGCAGCAGAGTGTTCTCCAGCTGCGGAGTGCTGCCGGGCAACCGGTAGAGGGCGACCAGCGGCAGCGTCCGGCTGAAGGTCGCGTCGGCGAGCGCGAGCTGCGCGCCCAGAGCGACCAGTGCTACCGCGAAGTCGCTGGCGTGGGTTGCCACGCAGAAGTCACTCCCGCCGAGGATCGCGTGCGCCCGGTTCTCGCCGTTGATCGCGGGGCAGCCGCTGCCCGGTGAGCGTTTGTTGCACGGCATCGCGGTGTCGCGGAAGTAGTTGCACCGGGTGCGCTGCAGCAGGTTCCCACCGATGGTGGCCATGTTGCGCAGCTGTGGCGAGGCACCGTTCAGCGCCTGGGCGAGCACCGGGTACGCCTTCACCAGCGGGTTGGCCTGTACGTCGGCCATCTTCTCCAGCGCTCCAATGTGGAGCCCGAAGGCGTCGGTCCAGATACCGCGCAGCGGCAACTGCTTAATATCCACGACGTGACTGGGCAACGCCACGCCGAGCTTCATCAGGTCGACCAGGTTGGTACCGCCGGCCAGGTACATCGAGCCACCGGCTCCGGCGCGGGCGATAGCGTCATTGATGTTCGCGGCGGTGGCGAAGTCGAAGGGGTTCATTCTGCGGCCACCGTCTTGATCGCGTCGAAGATATTGGTGTACGCGCCGCAGCGGCAGATGTTGCCCGACATCCGGTCCCGGATATCGTCGTCCGCCGCCGGCAGACCCTCGGCGATCAGTGCCACCGCCGACATGATCTGCCCCGAGGTGCAGTATCCACATTGGAACGCGTCATGGTCGATGAAGGCCTGCTGCATGGGGTGCAGGTTGTCCCCGTCGGCGAGGCCTTCGATGGTGGTGACCTGCCGGCCGCTCACCGAGGCGGCCAGGGTCAGGCAGGAGACGACCCGGCGGCCGTCGACGTGGACGGTGCACGCGCCGCACTGGCCGAGGTCGCACCCCTTCTTGGTACCGG
>JAFMQQ010000617.1 GCA_017354595.1 Micromonosporaceae bacterium | reverse complement strand
TCGGGCTCGGGGCCGGCGTGCGCCGGGCCGGTCGTCGGGTCGCCCGCGTGCAACTCGTCGATGAGGGCGGCCAGGCCGGCCACGGTGGGCGTCTCGAAGAGGCTGCGCATCGGCAGGCGTACCCCCGTCGCCCGGCGCATGCTGGCGATCAGCTGGACCGCGATCAGCGAGTTGGCACCGAGCGCGAACAGGTCGCTGTCCATGGCGAGCGACTCGACACCGAGCGCCTCGCGGACCACCTCGGCGATGGTCGCCTCCAGTTCGGCCCGGCTGCCCGGCGCCCCGGCGGGTACCGGCGCCGGCTCACCCGGCTCACCCGGGGCGGGCTGGCCCGGACCAGGTTGCCCGTCGAGGCTTTCGGTGCTGACCCGTCCGGTCCGCTCCCGGACCTCGGCGACCGGCCGGGTGGCGATCACCACCTGGGCACCCAGGCCCGCGGTGATGCTGCGCTGGAACGCCTCGGCGCCGTCCGCGGGCGCGATCGCCTCAGCCGGTGCGACCGGCGCCGCCGCCCGAGCGGTCTGTGTGGCCAGGCTGCCGGTGACCGCGTCCGGGTCGACCCGGCGCAGCACGAAGTCGCGGACCGCGACCAGCTCGCGACCTTCATCGTCCACAAGAGACAGATCGGCGGCGATCACCGCGTCGGTACCGGCGTCCTGGTACCGCAGGTAGCTGAAGAAGCTGGCCGGCAGTGGCTTGCGTACCACCAGGCGGCCGTAGGACAGCGGCAGGTAGGTTCCCTCGCCGCGGCTGCGGCCGAAGCCGGTCGCGATGTCGAGCAGCGCCGGGTGCAGCGTCCAGTCGGCCAGCTCCGCGCTGGCCACCTCGGGCGCCTCGATCCGGGCCAGCTGCACCCCGTCGCCCTCCACCCTGTTGCCCGCCACCCTGTTGCCCGCCACCCCGTCGGCCTCCACCCCGTCGGCCCGCACCCCATCGGCCAGGTACAGCTCAGCCAGGGCCCGCCAGCGCGGGCCCCGGTACACCAACCGGCCCGGGCCGCCGTCGCCGCCGGCCGGGTGCTGCGGCGCCGCACCGGTCCCGATCCGCCGGGACCGGCCGATGATGGCGGCCAGGTCCAGTGGCGGTGGTGCCGGCTCGGTGGTCCACCCGGCGGATCCCCGTACGTGGGTGGCGACCGCGCCGCCCTCGCCACTGCACACAGCGAACTGGGTGCCGTCGGCGGCCGGGCTCACCTCCACCCGGTACTGCGCCTGGGTGCCATCGGGTACCGCGAACGGCTCCAGGAACGCCACGTCGCGCAGTTCGACCGCGACCTCACCCGCCGCGGGCGGCGGTACCGCCGCGGCCACCGCCGCCCGGGCGCATTCCAGGTGCGCGGTACCCGGTACCACCGGTATCCCGCCGATCCGGTGCTCGTCGAGCACCCAGTGGGTACCGGCGCCGATCCGGCCGGCGAGCACGATCCGATCCGGGCCCGCGGTGAGCGTATCCAGCATCGGGTGGACCAACGGCCGGCTCGCTGACCGGCCGGACAGCGCGCGCCACTGGTCGGGTACCGCCGTCTCGACCGCCATGCCGAGCTCGGCCCAGCCGCCCCAGTCCTGCGACACCAGCGGAGCGGACCAGCCGTGGTCGCTGCGGGCATACGCGTCCAGGAACGCGTTCGCGGCGCAGTAGTCGACCTGGCCGAAGCCGCCCACGACCGCGGTGATGGAGGAGCAGAGCGCGACGAAGTCCATCGGCAGGTCGCCGAAGACCTGGGCCAGCGCGAGGGTACCGGCGAGCTTGGGGGCCAGTACCGCCCAGGCGACGTCCCGTTGCTTGACCTCTGCCATGCCACCGCCGGCCAGGCCGGCCGCGTGCACGATGCCGTCCAGCCCACCGAAGGCCGCCTGGGCCGCCTCGCGTACCCGGCGCAGGTCGGCCGGTTCGGTGACGTCGGCGGCGACCACCAGCACCTCGCCACCCGCCTGCTCGATCCGGCCGACCGCCGCGATCGCCCGGGCGGTCCGGTCGGTGCCGTTCGCGGCCAGATATCCGGCCCACTGCTCCCGCGGTGGCAGGCCGGCCCGGCTGACCAGGACCAGCCGCGCCCGGGCGCGGCGGGCGAAGTCCTCGGCCAGCGTGATGCCGATGCCGCCGAGGCCACCGGTGATCAGGTACCGGCCGCCGTCGCGCAGCGCTCCGGGCTCCCCGGTGTCCACTGTGCACTGTTGGTACTCCAGCACCCAGCGGCGCCCGCCGCGCAGCGCCACCTCGGGCTGGCGTACCGGCTCCGGCCGGCACAGCTCGGCGGCGAGCTGCCCGGTCGACTGGTCCGACGGGTCCGCGTCGATCAGCCGAATGCTGAGGCCGGGCAGCTCCGCCGGCAGCACCCGGACCAGCCCCGCCAGCGTTGCGTGCTCCGGCCGGACCGCATCGCCGGGGCGCACATCGGCGACCCCGCAACAGAGCAGGTCCAGCCGGACCGGGGTACTGCGGTCCGCGACCAGGCCGGCCGCGGAGAGCGCCTGCACAAGGGACAGCACGCTGAAGAAGCCCCGGTCCTGGGCCGCCCAGGCGGCGGCGAGGTCCCGGCCGGCCGGCTGCCCGTCCAGCGCGTACGCGTGCACCACCCGGTCCGGTACCCCGGCCGCGACCAGCTCGTCGTATCGACCGTCCACATCGGACATTGGTCGCTCCAGCACCTCGGCACCGGCGGCGCGTAACGCCGCCGCCAGCGCGGTACCCCGAGCCCCGGCGGTCAACACCAGTACCCGGCCCGGCGGCTGGCTGCGCCGGTCGGCGGCAACCTGCCGCCAGGTCGGTACCGCGAACCACTCCGCGAG
>JAFMQQ010000131.1 GCA_017354595.1 Micromonosporaceae bacterium | reverse complement strand
CGGTGCGGAGTCCTGGTTCAGGTACCGCACGCCGAGGCCGCCACCGACCACGAAGTACGGCAGGTCCGCCTTCTTGACGAAGTCGGCGACCGCGTCCAGCGCGCGCAGGAAGCTGTCGGTCGCGAAGACCAGGCTGCCCACGTGCATGTGCAGACCCACAAGGTCGAGCCAGGAATGACCGCGTACGTCCGCCAGCGCCTGCTCCGCCTCACCTGTCCACATAGGAATGCCGAACTTTGAGCGCCGGTTGCCGGTCATGGTGAAGCGGTGGGTGTGCACCTCGACGCCGGGATTGACCCGCAGCAACACCCGCACCTTGCGGCGCAGCCTGGTCGCCACCCGGGAGACCAGTTCCAGGTCGCCGAAGCCGTCAATGACCACCCACTGCACGCCCTCCTCGACGGCGGTGGTGACTTCGGCCTCGGTCTTGTTGTTGCCGTGTACGACAAGGCGTTCGGCGGGGACGCCGGCGCTGCGGCAGGTGAAGTATTCGCCGCCGGTGGCGACATCGAGGGAGAGCCCCTCCTGGTGTGCCATCCGCGCCACGGCGCGGCACAGGAAAGCCTTGGTGGCGTAGGCCACGCCCGGGCCGAAGATGCGATACGCCTCGCGGAACCGGTCGCGCATGTCGCTCTGGTCGTAGACGAACGCGGGCGTACCGACCTTGGCGGCCAGGTCGAGCACGTCCACCCCGCCGACCTCGAGCCGGCCGTTACCGGTGATGCTCGTGGTGGCCGGCAGCAGCGACAGGTCGATCTTGTCCACCGCCAGAGTCTAGCCTGGCGGTTTCGCCTTCAGCCCGCTGCCGGTCAGCGGCAGTACGGCACCACCCTGCGCCGGCCGGACCGCGCCGGCGCGTACCGCCGCCCAGCAGACCGCCGCCGTCGGCTCGACATAGAACCCGCTCGCCGCCAGTTCCCGGTGCGCCGCCGCGATCTGTGCCTCGGTCACGGTGACCACCTCGCCACCGCTGTCCCGCACGGCTTGCACGATCTGGGCGGCGCGCGGGGGATGCGGGATGGCGATCCCCTCGGCGAGCGTCGGTGCCACCTCGCCGGAACCCGCCAGCGGCGCGCACGCCGCCGCCTGTACCGCGACCAGCCGGGGTACCCGGTCGATCAGCCGCTGCGCCAGCAGTTCCTGGCAGCCGAGCCAGGCGCCGAGCAGCAGTGTCCCGTTGCCGACCGGAACGACCAGCAGCTCGGGCAGCCCGCCGCCGTACTGCTCGAAGAGCTCATAGACGTACGTCTTCGTACCGTGGAGGAAGAGCGGGTGGTACACGTGGCTGGCGTACAGTACACCCGACCCGATCGCCGCCTGCGCCGCCTGCGCCGTCCGGGTACGGTCACCATCCACCACCCGCACCGTGGCACCGAAGGCGGCCAGTTGCGCCACCTTGCTCGACGAGGTACCCGCGGGCAGGAACACCTCGCACGCCACACCGGCCCGGGCGGCGTAGGCGGCGATCGCCGCGCCCGCGTTGCCGCTGCTGTCCGCGACCATCCGCGCGACGCCCAACCGCCGGGCCAGGATGGCCAGCAGCACCGCCCCGCGGTCCTTGAAGGAGCCGGTCGGCGCCAGGTACTCCAGCTTCAGCCGCAGACCCGCGACGCCAGCTGCCGCGGGCGCCGGTACCAGAGGTGTCAATCCCTCGCCCATGCTCAGCTCGGAAACGGCCGGGACGGGCAGCACCTCCGGGTACCGCCACATGGTCGCGGGGCGGCGCCGGAGTTCCTCGGGCGCGGGCAGGGCCGGCGTGAAGCCGGCCAGGTCGTACACCCCGCCGCAGCCGCATCGCCAGGCCAGCGAGGCGAGATCCGCGGTACGCCCGCACGCCGAACAGCACAGCACCACGCCGCCGACGCTATCCACAGCTCGGTCGTTGTGCACAGGCCGCCCGGTACCGGCTTGGCAACCCGTCCAGCCGCCGGCAGGATCGGCCGCCGTGGTCCCCACCCGCGGTACGGCCGGCGCCTGGCTCGACTCGGCCGATCCGCTCACGGTCCTGCTGTGGCGGCAGAGCGACGTCCTCACCCGCGCCCAGGCACTGCAGTTCTTCAGCCGCGCCGCCATCGAACACCGGCTCACCTCGGGTCGCTGGCGCCGCGTACACCTTGGCATCTACCTGGCGTACGACGGGCCGCTGACGCGACAGCAACAGCGGTGGATCGCTCACCTCTCGGCCGGCCGGCGGGCGTACCTCGCCGGGATCACGGCCGCCGAGCTGTGCGGGTTGCGCTGGCGTCACAGTGGGCCGATCCACGTCCTGATTCCCGCCAGGGCGCGCGATCGCGACCCGCCACCGGGGGTGGTGGTGCACCGCACCCGGCGGTTGCGGAGCACCGAGGTGAACGAGCTCGGCCTGCCACCGCACACCACGGCCGCCCGTTCGCTGGTCGACGCGGCCCAGTGGGCACACAGCGATGAGCAGGCGCGGGCGCTGGTCGCGGCCGGGTTCCAGCAGCGGCTGGTGGCGGGCAACGAGCTGGATCTGGTACTGGGCCGGCTGTCCCGCGTACGCCGTCGGGCCGTCATCGTCGAGGCGGTTGCCGACGCGGCGGGCGGGGCGCATTCGCTGCCGGAGGCCGAGTTCCTGCGACTTGCCCGGTCGGCGAGCCTTCCGCTTCCCACTTTGCAGGTACGCCGCCGCGCCGAGGGTGGCACGTACTACCTCGACGGCTACTACGAACAGTGGCGTCTGCACGTCGAGATCGATGGTGCCCAGCACCTGGAGCCCCGCCAGTACTGGGCGGACATGAAGCGCCAGAACGATGTGTGGGTGGCGGGTGATCGGGTGCTGCGGTTCCCTTCCTGGGCGGTGCGGCACGCCCCGGCCGAGGTGGTACGGCAGCTCCGCGCCGCCCTGGTCGCCGCCGGCTGGCGCCCGCCCGGGTAGATCTTGGACTCTCGTACCGGCCATGGCCGGTACGAGAGTCCAAGATCGCGAAGTCAAACTAGTTTTCCTGCCGGCCAAGTAGGTAAAGTATGAGATCAAGCCGGCCGACCAGATTTCGACAGAGGAGACATCGTGCCGCATAGAACCCGGATCGTCGCCGCCCTGGGGGCAGTCGTGGTCGCGACCGTCGGGCTGGCCGGCTGCGGTGGCAGCTCGGCCGGCGGCGGCTCGGCCGGCGTGACGCTGTCCCTGGTGGCGTACTCCACCCCGCAGGCGGCGTACACGAAGCTCATCGCCGCGTTCAAGGCCACCCCGGAGGGCAGGAACGTCACCTTCAAGCAGTCCTATGGCGCCTCGGGTGACCAGAGCCGGGCAGTCCAGAGTGGACTGAAGGCCGACGTGGTCGAGTTCTCCCTCGAGCCGGACATGACCCGGTTGGTCAAGGCCAATCTGGTCGACGCGAGCTGGAACACCGACCAGTACAAGGGCTTCATCACCGACTCGGTTGTGGTGCTCGCCACCCGCAAGGGCAACCCGAAGAACATCAGGACCTGGGACGACCTGCTGAAGCCGGGCATCGACGTCATCACCCCGAACCCGTTCGCCTCCGGCAGCGCCCGGTGGAACATCATGGCGGCCTACGGCGCCAAGTCCAGCAAGGGCACCGACCAGGCCGCCGGCCTGGCCTACCTCACCGCGATGTTCCCGCACGTCTCGGTGCAGGACACCAGTGGTCGTGCCGCGACGCAGACCTTCGTCTCCGGCAAGGGCGATGTGCTGATCTCGTACGAGAACGAGGCGATCGCCGCCCAGCAGAACGGTCAGCCGGTTGACTATGTCATACCGGACCAGACGATCCTCATCGAGAACCCGATCGCGGTGACGAAGAACAGCGCGCACCCGGCCGAGGCGAAGGCATTCGTCGCGTTCCTGCATACCCCGCAGGCGCAGAAGATCTTCGCCGACAACGGCTACCGCCCGGTGGTGCAGGGCGTCGGCGGCCCCAGTTTCGCCACCCCGCCGCACCTGTTCACCATCAACGACCTGGGTGGCTGGTCGAAGGTGCAGACGCAGTTCTTCGACCCGGACAAGGGCCTGATGGTGCCGATCGAGGCCAGGAACGGCGTCTCCAGCAAGACGGGTTGAGTTGAGCGCTGTAACCGCGACGCAGGCGCCGACCCGGGCTCGCGCCCGGGCCGGCGGCCCGCACTACGGGACCGGGCTCGGGCTGGGCGTCGCCGTGCTGTACCTCAGCCTGATCGTGCTGATCCCGCTCGCCGCCGTGGTATGGCGCTCGGCGCGGCTGGGCCCGGTCACGTTCTGGCACGCGATCCGGCAACCCGACGCGTGGTCCGCGCTCAGCCTCACCGTCGGCGCCTCGCTGCTCGTGGCCCTGCTGAACCTGGTGATGGGTACGCTGATCGCCTGGGTGCTGGTACGCGACCGGTTCCCCGGTAGGTCTATTGTGGACACACTGATCGACCTGCCGTTCGCCCTCCCCACGATCGTGGCCGGGCTGGTGCTGCTGGCACTCTACGGCGTGAACAGCCCGCTGCATCTCAACCTGGCGTACAGCCGGATCGGCGTGGTGGTCGCGCTGCTGTTCGTGACGCTGCCCTTCGTCGTGCGTACGGTTCAGCCGGTGCTGCTCGAGCTGGACCGCGATGTCGAGCAGGCCGCCCAGACGCTTGGTGCCTCGCCGGCGACCACATTCCGCCGCATCGTGCTGCCCAACCTGCTGCCCGCGATGCTCTCCGGCGCCGGGCTCGCCTTCGCCCGGGCGGTAGCGGAGTTCGGCTCCACCAACCTGATCTCCGGCAATATCAAGTTCCATACCGAGGTCGCCGCGGTGAACATCTTCGGCCGGATCGAGAACGACGACGTGGCCGGCGCCGCGGCCATCTCCACCGCGCTGCTGGTGATCGCCTTCGTGGTGCTCATCGCGCTGGACCTGGTCCGGCGTTGGGGACGGCAGCATGGCTAGCCGGTACGCGCTGCGCGCCGTCGCCCTGCTCTACCTGGCGCTGCTGCTGGTGCTCCCGGTCGGGCTGATCGGGTACCGCACCTTCCAGCACGGGCTCGCCCCGTTCATCGACGCGGTGAACTCCCCCGATGCCCGGCACGCCTTCTGGTTGACCCTCGAGGTCGCGTTCTGGGCGGTACTGGCGAACACCGTCTTCGGTATCGGCGGCGCGGTGCTGCTGGTCCGGCACCACTTCCCGGGCAAACGGTTGCTCAGCACACTGATCGACCTGCCGCTGGCGGTATCCCCGGTCGTCGTCGGCCTGGCCCTGATCCTGGTGTACGGCGCCAACGAGCCGGTCGGCGGGTGGCTGCAACGGCTGGGGCTCCAGGTCATCTTCTCGGTACCCGGCATGGTGCTGGCCACCATCTTCGTCTGCCTGCCGCTGGTGATCCGGGCGGTGGAGCCGGTACTGCTCCAGCTGGGCGAGGAGCAGGAACAGGCGGCGCACACCCTGGGTGCGAGCCGGTGGCAGACGTTCCTGCGGATCACCCTGCCCGGGATCCGCTGGGCGCTGGCGTACGGTGTGGTGCTCTGCCTGGCCCGCGCCCTCGGCGAGTACGGCGCGGTGGCGGTCGTCTCCGGCCGGGTGGTCGGCGAGACGCAGACGCTCACGCTTTTCGTCGAGGACAGCTTCAACAACTTCAACCAACCGGCCGCGTTCGCTGCGGCGACCGTGCTCGCCGCGATCGCGATCCTGACTCTGTTGGTGGCCAAGCTCCTGCGACCAAAGGACTCACCCTGATGGCCATCGAGGTACGCGAGGTCAACAAGTCGTTCGGCGGCACGCAGGTGCTGACCGACATCAACCTCGACATCGGCAGCGGATCGCTGTCGGCCCTGCTGGGTCCCAGCGGTGGCGGCAAGTCCACCCTGCTGCGGGTCATCGCCGGGCTGGAGCAGCCGGACAGCGGGACCGTCGTCATCTCTGGCCGGGACGCCACCCGGCTGCGCCCGCAGCAACGCAACGTGGGCTTCGTCTTCCAGCACTATGCGGCCTTCAAGCACCTGACCGTGTACCGCAACGTCGCCTTCGGGCTGGAGGTACGCCGCCGGCCGAAGGCGGAGATCCGGCGCCGGGTCGGCGAGTTGCTGGAGCTGGTGCACCTGGAGCAGTTCGCCGGCCGGTACCCGGCCCAGCTCTCCGGCGGGCAGCGGCAACGCATGGCGTTGGCCCGGGCGCTCGCCGTCGAACCGGAGGTGCTGCTGCTGGATGAGCCGTTCGGCGCGCTGGACGCCCAGGTACGCAAGGAACTGCGCGCGTGGCTGCGCCGGCTGCACGACGAGGTACACGTGACCACCGTCTTCGTCACCCATGACCAGGAGGAGGCGATGGATGTCGCCGACGAGATCGTGGTGCTCGCCGGTGGCAGGGTGGAGCAGATCGGCAGCCCGGCCGACGTCTATGACCACCCGGCCAACTCGTTCGTCATGAGCTTCCTCGGCCCGGTCACCCGGCTCGACGGCGAGCTGGTCCGGCCGCACGACATCGAGCTGTCCGCCGAACCGGCCGGCGGCACCCCGGCCAGGGTCGTCCGGGTGGTACGCCTCGGTTTCGAGGTACGGGTCGAGATGCGGGCCGCCGGCGAGGACGTCTGGGCGCAGGTGACCCGGGAGGTGGCCGACCGGTTGGATCTCAAGCCGGGCGACACCGTCCACTTGCGACCGTCAGCGGCGGGGCGGGTACCCGAGCCTTCGGGCCTGACCAGGCAGGCACCGGGCCTGTAGGGTGTAGCAATGGCGCTACCCCAAGACACGTCCCGCCCCCGTCGCGCCGCCGGCGAGCTGGAGTCGGAGGTCCTCGGTGTGCTCTGGGCCGCCGGCCGCCCGCTGACTCCGCGCGAGCTGTTGGACGCGCTGAATGGCGGGCTGGCATACAACACCATCCACACCATCCTGACCAGGCTGCACGACAAGGGCCTTGTCCTGCGCGACCGGTCCGACGGGCGCGCCGCCTATTCACCGGTGAAGGACGCGGCGCAGCTCGCCGCGGACAAGATGCGCGCAGTGCTGGAACGGGGCCAGGACCGCACCGCCACCCTGGCGCGCTTCGTCAGCTCGCTCAGTCCGGAGGACGAGCGGGCGCTGCGCAGCGTGCTGGAGGCGAGTGCGACGGAGAAAGGGTGAGCGGGACCGGTGCGGCTCGCCGTCTTCCTTCCGTTCCTCGCCAGCGCATGGTTCGCCCTGGTCGGTCCCGTGCTGCTGCGCCGGGCCCGGCCGAGCATCGGTGTCTGGGCGGGCACCATCGGTGCGGGCGTCGCGGCGGCCGGTAGCACCTGGTCGCTCGGCCTGCTGGTAGCCAGCCTGATCGATACGGCCACCGGGGTGGTCGAGGAGGTCGCGCAGCGCCGGTCGGCCCGCGCGCTGCTAAGCGCCGAGCCGCGGCTCACCCAGGCGCTGGCGGTGCTGGCGGTACCGCTGCTCGCCGCGGCCTGCTGGCGACTGTGGCGGGTGGTCACCAGCCGGCGGCGGCTGTACCGCACCCTGCGCGCCGCCTGCCCAGGCGATGGCGACAGCGATCTGGTCGTGCTGGACGACCCGGTACCGGAGGCGTTCGCGTTGCCCGGCCGGCCGCCGTACGTGGTGGTCAGCAGCGGGATGCTGGGCGCGCTGGCGGTGCCTGAGCGCCGGGTGCTGCTGGCACACGAACGGGCGCACCTCGCCGACCGGCACAGCCGGCACATCGCGGTCGCCGATGTGGCCGCCGCGCTCAACCCGATGCTGTTCGGGGTACGCCGCGCGTGCCTGTACCTCTGCGAGCGGTGGGCGGACGAGCGGGCCGCGGCCGCCGTCGACGATC
>JAFMQQ010000616.1 GCA_017354595.1 Micromonosporaceae bacterium | reverse complement strand
TCCAGGAAGTTGTCCGGCTCGTCCAGCAGCAGTACCTCGTCCCGGCCGCGCAGCAGCAGCTCCAGCGCGAAGCGCTTCTGCTGGCCGCCGGAGAGGGTGGCCACCGGGCGGTCCCGGACCTTGTCCCAGGGCAGGCTCAGCGCGGCGACCGCGACGGTATCGAAGAGCACCTCCGCCTCGTACCCGCCGGCCTCACCCCAGGCGGTCAGCGCGTCGGCGTAGGCCAGCTGAGCCCGTTGCGAGCCGCTGTCCGCGTGCAGCCTCCGCTGCGCCGCCGACAACCGCTCGCCGACCGCGCGCAAGGCAGGCTCGACCAGGCTCATCGCCAGGTCGGTGAGCGTCCATTTCCCTCGCGTATCCGGACCCTTGACCGCAGCGGCTCGGGGCCGAGCCTCGCTGGCGTCCGGGGTATCGGCGATCATGCCGATGAACTGGCGCATCACGCCGAGCCCGCCGGAGCGGGCGATGGTGCCCTGCGGCGCCTTCAGGTCGCCGGCGACCATGCGCAGCAGCGTTGTCTTGCCGGCGCCGTTCGGCCCGACCAGGGCGACCTTCGCGCCCTCGCCGACCCGGAACGAGACGTCCGCGAAGAGCACCCGCCCGTCCGGCAGCGTGTACCCGACCCCGGCGACGTCCACGTACCCCACGGTCGAAGGATTCTTCCCGCTACCCGGCCGCCTGGATACGCAATATCCGGTACCCCTTCTGCGACGCGTACCGCCGCACCGACCAGCCCTGGCCGGCCAGCCAGTCCTGCCCGGTCAGCCACTCCTGCAACGAGTCGGCACCCAGGTGCCGGGCCACCACCAGCCATCCGGTACCGCCCGGTGCCAGCCGGGGCAGCCAGCGGGCCAGCATGGCATGCAGGGCCGGCTTGCCGATCCGGATCGGCGGGTTGCTCCAGATCTGGTCGAAGCGCACCCCGTCGGGTACCTCCTCGGGAGTTGCCGCGACCAACCGGTCGGTCAGCTTGAGCGCGGCCGCGTTCGCCCGGACCAGGTTGACTGCCCGGGCATTCACGTCCACCGCATAGACGGTCGCCGCCGGCACCGATGCCGCCAGCACGGCCGCGATCGGACCATAACCACAACCGAGATCCAGCAGTACGCCGGCGGCCGGCAGTGGCGCCTTACGCAGCAGCACCGCGGTACCCGGGTCCAACCGCCCGGCCGAGAAGACACCACCCGCGGCCTTGAGCTCGAAGCTCCGGCCGGCCGCGGTGAACCGCACAGTGTGCTGGTCGGCCGCGGTAGTGGGCTCGGCGCTGAAGTAGTGCTCGGCGCTCATCGCACTCTCCGCGCCCGGGTGAGCGCGGCGCGCTGCGCGTACTCGTCCTCCTGCGCCGGGTAGCCCACCGCGACCAGGGTCAGCCCGTACGCCGGCGCGACCGGTACCTCGTCCGCCCGTTGCGATCGCCCGAGCAGGCTGGCCGGCCAGGGTACCGGGCGGCGCCCATCCCCCACCGGCAGCAGCCCACCGACCAGGCTCCGTACCATCGCCTGGCAGAAGGCGTCGGCCTCCACCTCGGCGACGAGCACACCATCCGGGTCGCGCCGCCAGTCCAGCCGGGCCAGGTGCCGCAGCGTGGTCGCGTGCTCCTTCCGCCGGCAGTACGCGGCGAAGTCGTGCTCGCCGACCAGCCCGGCCGCGGCCGTCCGCAGCGCGTTCAGGTCGAGCCGGCGGGGCCAGGCGAGCGTGTCGCGAGCGCGCAGCGGATCGGCGCCCCACGGCGCGTCGGTCACCCGGTACTCGTACCGGCGCCACAGCGCCGAGAAGCGAGCGTCGAATGTGGACGGTACCGGCACCACCGCCGTCACCCGCAGATCGCGCGGCAGCAGCCGGGCCAACCGCCGGCCGAGACTGTCGCCGATCGCGGACCACTCCGCCGCCGGTACCTCCACATGGCACACCTGGCCGGTGGCGTGTACCCCGGCGTCGGTACGGCCGGCCACCACCAGCCCGCTGGGCGAGGCGAACAGCCGGTTCAGCTCGGCGAGCAACACCCCGGCGACGGTACGCCGGCCGGGTTGCGCGGCCCAGCCGGAGAAGTCCGTACCGTCGTAGGCGACATCGAGCCGGAGCCGGACGAGCCCCGCGCCGCCCGCAGCGCGGTGGCTGTCCGCCGCTGGCTCAGGCCTCGTCCCCGTCCTCGTACTCGTCGTCGCCATCAGGCGTGGCCGCCGCCACCGCGGCACGGCTGGACGGCGTACCCGCCGCCTCTTCATCGTCGCCGGCGAGCGCCGCCACCGCATCGGCCCGGGCCGCCTTGCGGGCCGACGCCCGAGCCGTCTTCTTCGCCGTGGACGCGACGACCAGCTCCTCGACCAGTTCGATGATCGCCATCGGCGCGTTGTCGCCCTTGCGCGGGCCGGCCTTCACGATCCGGGTGTACCCGCCGGGCCGGTTGCCGTACCGGGGGGCGATCTCCTCGAAGAGGCTGACGAAGGTGTCCCGTTCCCGTACGACCTGGCGCACGTGCCGCCGCGCGGCCAGGTCATCCCGCTTGGCCTGGGTGATCAGCCGCTCGGCGAGCGGGCGCAGCCGCTTCGCCTTCGCCTCGGTGGTCATGATCTTGCCGTGCTTGAACAGCGATGTGGCCAGGTTGGCCAGCATCAGCCGCTCATGCGCCGGACTGCCGCCGAGGCGGGGGCCCTTGGTGGGCGTGGGCATGGGAACTCTCCTCTGGTACGCCGGGATCCGGGCAGCGCTCTACTTTAGAGCTGCTCGGTCTCGCGGTAGTCGTCGGTGTCGTAGTCGACCTCGGCGAAGGAGTCCACGACGTGGGTGGGGTCGAAGGCGGG
>JAFMQQ010000615.1 GCA_017354595.1 Micromonosporaceae bacterium | reverse complement strand
GCACCTTGAAGAGCAAGGGCATCATCGTGCGCGTCCCCGATGCCGATGAATTGGGGGAGCGGCTGAACGAGGTGCTGACCGTGATCTATCTCGTGTTCAACGAGGGCTACCTGGCGAGTGCGGGCCGCACCCCCCAGCGGCGCGATCTCGCGGCGCAGGCCGTGGCGCTCGCGCGGCTCCTGCACCGGCTCATGCCACATCAGGCCGAGGTCCTGGGGCTGGTCGCGCTGCTGTTGCTGCACGAATCCCGCGCGGCGACCAGGTTCGACGGCTGGGGACGGCTGGTACGGCTGCGGGACCAGGACCGAAAACAGTGGGACCACAGACTGATCGCCGAGGCGACGGGGTTGCTCGACCGGGCGTTGGCTATGCAACGTCCGGGTCCGTACCAGATCCAGGCGGCGATCGCGGCCCTGCACGCCGAGGCGCCGGCCTACGATGCGACTGACTGGCGACAGATCCGCCTGCTCTACGATCGCCTGGACGAATTGGCCCCGTCACCGATCGTCCGGCTCAACCGCGCGGTCGCCACCGGCTTCGCCGTCGGGCCCTTGGCGGCTTTGGCCGAGATCGACGCGCTCGCCGCCGATCTCGACGGTTACCGCCTGTTCCACGCGGTCCGGGGCGAGATGCTCGACGGGCTGGGACGCGGCGACGAGGCCAGGACCGCCAACGAGCGGGCGCTCGCGCTGGCCGCGAATCCGGCCGAGCGCGAGCTGCTCACCCGCCGGCTGTCGGTCTAGTTCACCATGGTCGGGCGGATTTCGATCGTTACATAGCCCCGATCGACGCCCGGCCAGGTTTTCGTGATCTCAACGGCCTCGTCGATGGTCTCGGTTTCGAGGACCGACACCCCGCCGAGGACCTCCTTGGCCTCCATGTACGGTCCGTCGAATACGCCGGTCGCGCGTACCGTCCGTGCCTTGTCCGGCGAGTCGAGCTGGTGGCCGCCGTCGAGCAGCTTGCCGGTGGCCGCGGCCTTCTCGTACCAGGCGATGATCTCCGACATCCAGGCTTCCCGCTCCGCGGCGGTCAGCCGCCTGCGGCTCTCGGTATCCATGATCAGCATGAGGTACTTCATCGGGCGTCTCCTGAGTTCTTGTCGTAGTGGCGGATCCATCTCTCACCCTGTGCTACGAACGAGAAGCCCCCAACTTCGACATGACGCGAACAGCAATCCGGGGAGTCGGTGTCGACACCGGCAGGACGGCGTACGTGCTCGCCGGAGGGCCCGCAGGGTACGGGCAGGATCATCCACAACTACTTCGAGCCGTACCGCTACGCCGCGTGGTGGCGCAGCCACAGGATCGTGGCCGCCGCCAGCAGCAGGGCCAGCAGCAGGTAACCGGAGGCCTCGATGGCCTGGAAGTGCCAGAACCGGGCGTCCGGTTGGTAGCTGGCCCAGTGGTTGTAGTGGTGCCGGGCCAGCCAGGCGTCGAACGATCCGCGGTTGCCAGCCGCGCCGTCCTTGGTGGCCTGCCGTACCAGATCGCCCATCTGTGCGCTCTTGAAGCCGATGCGGTGGCCGGACGGATCCTGTACCCAGTCGTCGATGGTCCAGCCGACCTGGGTGATCACGCTGGAGTCGGCGGGCACGACGACCGGTCTTTCGATCAGCGGGCGGAGGTAGATCGTCGTGGGCCAGGCCACGGCCAGCCATGCCGCGGCGGTGGCGGCCATCGCGGTGACGGTGCGGCGGATGAGGGTGCCGAGCAGCGCGCCGAGCATGAAGCCGAACAGCGTACGGGCGGCGAAAACAACACCGGCCGTCTCGTACGCCTGCCCGCTGCTCATCCGGCCCATGATCGGTTCCCAGAGGCTGAACCACGAGCTGAACAGCAGCGAGAAGCCCAGTGTCAACGCGGTGAGCGCGACGCCGAGGATGGCGAGTTTGGCGGTGATCCACTTGATCCGGCTGGTGCCCTGGGTCCAGGCGAACCGGAAGGTTCCGGTCTCCAGTTCGCGGGCGACCAACGGGGCGCCGATGAACACGCCGAGCGCACCGGGGATGAACATGATGAACCGGGGCAGGAGCATCGCCCAGCCTTCGTACCCGTGTTCGAAGACGCTCAGCGGCGCCTGGCAGGCCGGGCCGCGCAGGTCGCCGCAGCTGTTCAGCTCGAGCCTGACGTAGGCGTTGTGCATGGCGTGGGCGTTGATCAGCATGAGGACGCCGATTCCGCCGAGCAGCGCGACGGCGCCGCCGAGGGCGAGGCGATGCTGCCGCCACGTCACCCAGGGCAGGCCGCGCAGCCGGTCCGTCCGTACCGCGATCGTCGTCATGGCCGTCGGCCTGCGGCGGAGGCGAGTTGGGGTCCGGGTAGCGCCGTCACATCCGGGGCGCGCAGATAGGACAGGACGAGTTCTTCGAGGCCGGTCGGGGATGCCTGCCAGCTCTGCGGGAGGGCGATCTGCCAGTCGGTGTGCCGGTCGGCCCGCACCAGCAGCCGGGTCTGTCGCCGGGTACGCTGCTCGCCGACCACGGTGAGCGACTCGCTGATGGCGTCCGCCTCGGCGGTGGGCCCGGTGACGACGCGGTGGCTGTCGACGAGGTCGGCCACGTCGCCGGCGACCTGGACGCGGCCGTGGCTGAGAACGACGAGGTAGTCGCAGACTCGCTCCAGCTCGGCGATGACGTGTGAGGACAGCAGCACCGAGATGTTGTCCTCGGCGACGGCGGTCATCAGCGCGGCCATGAAGTCGTGGCGGGCCAGCGGATCGAGCCTGGCCACCGGCTCGTCGAGAATCAGCAGCTCCGGGTGGCGGGCCAAGCCGACCGCGAGGGCGACCTGAGCGTGCTGC
>JAFMQQ010000614.1 GCA_017354595.1 Micromonosporaceae bacterium | reverse complement strand
CTCGCCGGCCGGCTGCGTCGTCACTGTCCCATGTGGACCGGACGGCGCTCGGTCCTCCGCTGCCGCCGCGTCCGGACCTGTACCCGGCTCACCGGAGGCGGGCAGCCGGGCCAGCACCGCACGGTACGCCCGCCGGGTCTGCTCGGGCAGCAGCCGCAGCAGCCGCTCCAGGTCGGGATGCCCGGCGAGCAGCTGGGCCAGCTCCGGTGGCGCTGTCCCCGAAACCCGCCCGGTGCCTCCGGCCGGCACGGCATCCGCCGGCCAACCGGCGTCCGGTCCGGGCAACGCCAGGTCCGGCCATGCCGCCGTGGCACTCGACGCACCCGCCCGGCCGGTGCCGGTACCGGCGCCCGCGCGCAGGCCGGCCAGCGGTACCCGCACCTCCAGCCGTACCGGCTCGGTGATCTCCACGTCCCGGTCGCCGGCCAGCTGCTCGGCGAACCGCTCGGTCAGCAGCCGCGCGAGCGCGTCCAGCGCCTGACCGGGCAGCCGGTCCGGGGCCGGACCCCAGCTCCAGCCGCCCCGGCGGAGCACCTCGACCGTGCAGTGGCGTACCACGACGGCGGGCTCACTCACGCCGGACCCTGGGTCATCACGCCGCGCCAACCGCTGACCAGCGCGAGGATCGCGTACGGTCCGGCGTCCAGCGTGATGGGGATCGTGGCGGTTGCGGTGCCCTGGCGGATGGTGCTGCCCGGCGGATGCTGGGTAGCGCTCGCGTTGCCGACCACCACCAGCACCGCGAGATCCCGATCGGCCGGCTGCGGCAGGGTCACCGTCACCCCGTTCGGGTCCGCGGTGACCGTGACGCCCTTGGGCGGCGGGGCCAACGGGCCGTTCCCGCCCAGTCCTGGACGAAGCGCCAGCAGATCAGCGAGGGGCTCGCCATCCTTCACCTGGACGCCGAAGGCCAGCGGTGCCACCAGCGCGTCCGGCTGGTCGGTGACGACCGCGCTGGCCAGTTCCGTGGCCAGGAAGGTGAGTGGCAGCGCCTTGCCGGTCGGCTGGCCGGCCCACAACGGCAGCGAGTCACCGACCAGGGCGCTCACCTCCGGCGCCGCGCCGACCTGGCCGGCCGGTGCCAGTACGCCGAGCGTGTGCAGCGTGCTGGTCGCGTACACGACGATCATGCTCATCAGTTGCCACTCCCCCCGCTCACCGCCGGATTGGCGGCCACCGCGGCAAGCACCAGGAACTCCACCGGGTTCGGCAGGTCGGCGAACTCCGCGGGGCTGCTGTCCAGCCGGTACCAGCGCATCCGGCACCGTACCCTGAGCTGTTTGTCCACTGTGGACTCGACCGGCCCGGCGAGCCACACGCCGGTGTCGTCCGGCGGCGCGCCGGTCACCCGCGGGGTGGTCAGCACGTGCAGCGTGGTCCGGCCGGAGGCGACCTGGTCCGGGTCGATACCGGCCGGCAGCGGCAGGATCATGCCGTCGGTCGCCACCCCGGATACCGCCGCCACGCCGCCGGCCTGCTGGTCGCCGGCGATGTTGCCGCGCACCGTGAGGTCACCGGCCGGGGTAACCGACATCAGCGTGTCGACCGAGCCGTCGCCCTTGTACCGCCCGAAGGTGAAACCGGCCGTGTCGTTGACGGTCACCACGGCGCCGCCCTGGACGGCACCCGGCCGGGCGCGCAGGGCGAGCGTGCCACCCCGGGCCGCCACCGTGTCCGCGCGTACCCCGCTGTACCGCACCGCCACCCCGCGGGCGGTGCTGGCCACCGCGGTGAAGTGCCCGTTGGTCCAGGCGACGTACCCGATCAGGATCAGCCACGGCGTGCTGCCGTCACCCGGACCGTCCGCCACGGCGGGCGGCTGCTGCTCGGCGACCAGCCGCTCATCGCCCAGCCCGCCGAACAGGATCTGGTACGACTCGTCGATCCGGTTCTGCTGGGTGCTGGTGCCGCAGGCGCCCTGGCTGACCGGGCCGGTGACCGGGGGCCGGTCCAGGCCGGCCAGGAACACCGGGTAGAACTCCGGGGTGGCCGGGTCGGCGCCGTTGCGCTCCTGGAACGCGGCCTCCGACAGCGGTGCGGCGGCCAGTACCGCCACCTCCCGCCCGGTACCGTCGATGGCCACCCCGGGCTGGAGCGTGATCGTCACGAAGTTCGCGCCGGTGCCCGGGTCGGTCTGCGGCTGCGTGGCCAGAGCCAGCCCTTCGGCGATACCCCAGTCGTGCAGGTACCGGTCGTGGCGCGCGGCGCGCGTGCGCGGGTACTCGACCGTCGCGTTGAGGTCCGCGGCGGCGAGCACCTGCCCTTCGTAGAAGGTGGGGCGCTGCGGGTCTGTCATCCTCGCCCTCCTAGCCGCGCGTGCCGCGACGCTGGGCCCGGCCGCCGCCGCCGCGGGGCGGGTTCGCCTTGGCCGGGGTGGACTTCGCTGGCGCCGCCTTCGCCGGTTCGGCCTTCGCTGGTGCGGCCTTCGCTGGCTCCACTGTGGATGGTTTAGCCGGCGCGGGCTCCGGCGCCGGCGCACCCTCAGCAGCCTCCACTGTGGAGGGCTGCGCGGCTGCGGGCTCCACTGTGGCCGGTTGCGGCTGGGCGGCGCTCGGCTGGGCCGTACCCGATGCGGGTGCACTCGCCGCCGCGGAGCGCAACCCGGCGATCATCTCGGTCAGCGAACTGACCTGACCGCGCAGGTCGGCCAGCTCCTGCTTCACCGCGTCGGCGCCGGCCGGGCCGGGGTCGCTGCCGCCAGGGCCGTTCCAGGCCGCCACCATCGTCGTCGGGTCGGTCGCTGCCGGGACGGCCGGCGAGCCGCCGGCGACCAGGCCGGGCCCGGTGAAGCCGGCCACCGGGCCGCTCC
>JAFMQQ010000130.1 GCA_017354595.1 Micromonosporaceae bacterium | reverse complement strand
AGCCGAAGACATCCCAGTTGTGGTCCCAGGCCATGATGCCGGTCTTGATGTGGTTGGAGCTCAGGTCCGGGCCCAGGTAGTTCTTGATGAAGTCGCGCTCCTGCTCCGCCGGCAGGAACATCCCCGGGTAGGTCGGCGGCTCGTACATCGGCTCGTTCTGCGGGGTGATGTACTGCACCGGCACCCCGGCGGCCGCGTAGGCCTGGAGGAACTTGACGAAGTAGTCGGCGAGCGGCTGCTGTGCGTCGGGGCGTAGCTGGCCGGTGACCATGTTGTCACTGGTCTTCATCCAGCCGGGCGGGCTCCACGGGTTGGCCATGATGGTCAGCTGCGGGTTGAGCTGCCGGGCCTGCTGCAGTAGCGGGATGATGTACGCCCGGTCGTGGTCGATCGAGAAGTTGGCCAGGGTCGGGTCGGTCTGGCCGGCGGGCACATCGTCGTAGGAGTAGTTGCCGCTGGCCGACAGGTCACTGGCGCCCATCGGCTGCCGGATGAAGGACAGCCCGATGCCCTGGTTGCTGAACAGGTCGCGCATGACCGCGTCGCGCTGCGCGGAGTCCAGCTTGGTGCCGATCAGCCAGGCGGAGGAGTCGGTGAGGGAGGCACCGAAGCCGGTGATCTCCTGGTACTGCCTGGTGGTGTCGACGGTGATGGTCTGGGTGCTGCTGGGTCGCGACGTTCGCCAGGACAGCGAGGGCTGCCCGGCCAGGAAGGTGTTCGTGCTCAGATCGGTGAGCACGACCGAGACGCGGGATGGTCCCGGTGGGTCGCCATTGGCGGCGCCGGGTGTCAGCGCGCCGGTGGCGAGGGCGAGGACGGGCAGCGCCGCTATCGCAGCGATGCTTGGCCTTTTGGGGGACGGCCACTTGTGAGACACGTCGAGGTCCTTCCGGAGTCTCTCGTGGATTTGAACGATCTGATCAGATCATCAGGCCATCAAGATCACCAGCCGTACCGGTGTTTGAGGTACACGTTTGGATGTCCTGGAGGTTCTCGACAGTCGATAAGGCGCCGGTAGCCGATAAACCCGGCCGGCAAGGTAGACAAGCCAGGGCGGGGTCGCTCAGAATCGACCGGTGGACGTACTGCTGGCCGTCGCGGGCTTCGGCGTCGGTACCATCGTCGGGCTGACCGGCATGGGCGGCGGCGCACTGATGACCCCCATCCTGGTGCTCGCCTTCGGCGTTCCACCGCTCGCCGCGGTCTCCAGCGACCTGGCCGCCAGCGCCGTGATGAAGCCGTTCGGCGGCATCGTGCACGCCCGCAACGGCTCGGTGAACTGGGGGCTGGTGCGCTGGCTCTGCGCCGGCAGCGTCCCCAGCGCCTTCGCCGGGGTGCTGCTGCTGCGCCTGCTCGGCGACCAGGGCACGGTGCAGCAGATCATCCAGTACGCTCTGGCCGGCGCGCTGCTGCTGGCCGCCGCCGGGCTGGTCGCCCGTGGCTACATCAACCGCTGGCGCGGCGGTCCCGGTGGCGGCGGTCCCGGTGGCGAAGAGCCGGCCGATGGCGCCGTTCCGCCGATCCGGGTACGGCCACTGCCGACCGCACTGCTGGGCGCGGCCGGCGGACTGGTCGTCGGCCTCACCTCGGTCGGCTCGGGCTCCCTGATCATCGTGGTGCTGCTCGCGCTCTACCCGAGGCTGCGCCCCAGCCACCTGGTCGGCACCGACATCGTGCAGGCGATACCGCTGGTGCTCGCCGCGGCCCTGGGCCACGCGTTCTTCGGCGACCTGCATCTCGACCTGGCCGGCGCGGTACTGGTCGGCTCGATACCCGGCGTACTGCTCGGCTCGCGCCTGTCCGCCCGGGCACCGGCCGCCGTGGTACGCGCCGCGCTGGTCATCGTGCTCACCGCGAGCGCGCTGAAGCTGCTGAAGGTTCCGACGGTCGCGACGCTCGCGATGGCCGGTGCGCTGCTGCTCGTCGCGGTCGGCGCCGGACTGCGCACCGCCCGCCGGGCACGCGCAACGCAGGCACAAGAGGTGAGAGACATGAGCGGAAGCCTCGCCAACTGAGGTCACGCATCATCAAGGCCGAGCCAGGCACCGTCATCCGTGACCGCCGGTAGGAGATGGTGCCCTGCGGCGGCGAGGTACCCGCCGCACTGTCCACTGTGTCCAGTCCGGCGAGGTAGTGCGGCGACGGGTCGAACTCAGGCGGAGTAGCCGCGCAGGGCGATCCAGTTGGCGGCGTTGATGGTGCTCATCCAGTAGATGGCGGGCCCCATGCCGGACGGGTCGGCTATCTTCACGCTGCGGCCCTGGTCGCCGTAGCCGACGATGGCGATGTAGTGCCCACCCATGAACGCGTGCACGACACCGCTCTGGTCGACCGCCTGACCGAGGATGTTCGCGACGACGGCGTACCCGTTGCTGATCGCGTGCACCGTGTCGGCCTGCAGCTGGTCCATCTCGGCGGGAGTGGCCATCTGCCCGGGGATCTGATGGGTCCGGTAGAAGTTGGTGTGCAGCACGCCGTTGAGCACCCTGGTCGTGTCGTACGCCGAATCGGTGCCGTTGACGGTGGTGTGCAGCTCGCTGGCGAGCTGGTCCTGGCTCGGCGCGACACCGCGAGCGCTCAGCGCGATCCGGGTGGAGGCCGGCGCGCAGTAGTACGGGGTGATCTGCAGCCGGAAGTCGACCGGGAGCTGCTTCTGCGCCGGTGGCGGCGGAGCGGGCGGGCTGGCCGGCTTGGCTGGAGTTGCCGGAGTTGCTGGTGTGGCCGGCTGCTGGGCGGCCCGGCCTGGTACCGCGGCGGGATCCACCGCGCTCGGCTGGGCTGCCACATTCGCCGCGTCCGCCGCGTCGGTACCGCCCGAGGATGCCGGTCTGTTCACCGCACAGCTGATGGCGGGCGTCGCGGCCAGTACGGCGATTGCCAGCAGAATCACCATCCGGAGCCGGCGGAGGATGATCTGGGCGTGGTCGGGCAGGCGTAGGTGCCGGGGGGGCATCGGCTGGTCCTTCACTGCGTCGGGGGTACGGGGCACAAGGTTCGCCACGCTATCGGGACGCCCGAGAGTTTGCCAAGGTCGGGAAGGGGCCAGGGCGCGCAGCCACGCACGGCCGGGCCGCACCGCGGCCACGTTTTCGTCCGTTCGGACGAGGCCGGGACCCCCCTTTTGCCATCGCCAGGACCGAACGGGCAGGTCAGAGGTGCACCCGGTGCCGCTGCCCCAGCGTGATCACGGCCCAACGAAGAGTAGCGGTATCAGGCGAAGGGTGCCAGCCGTGCCGTACCGCCGGGGGCCGGATCGAGCCTCCGCGTCCGGCTGGCGGTGTTGGGCGCCAGCCCGCTCGCGCCGCCCGGCGCGACACCGGTCTGGAAGGAGCCATTCACGTCGATCACCACGTTCGTGGTACCGCGGAGGTTGTAGATCTGGAAGCCGTTGGTGTTGCCGACCAGGGTGACCACGGCATTGGAGACCGTCTGGTGGATAGCCGGGTCCAGGTTGCTGACCACCGGCCGGTCGAGACCCAGCCCGGCGGGCCACACGGTGAGGTAGGTGCTCGAGGTCGGGTTGACCGCGGTGAGGTTGAACTGCAGGGCGAAGGTGTTGTTGTCGGCGACGGTGCCGGGGGCGTCGATGGCGACCGTGCCGTTCGACGGGATGGCGGCCGCCAGTCCGAGGCCGGTGCGGCTGTCCACGATGCGGGTCGGCGGCAACGGGTGGAACCGCAGCCCACCGGGGAGACTGCTGTTGTCGTAGAACCCGAACAGATCCACCAGTACGTCGGTCAGGCCGGGGGAACCGTTGTAGACGCCCATCATCGGCAGCTGGGAGCAGCCGGCGAAGTTGCACGGCGCGGTCGGTACGATCGCGAAGTTGGGTACCACCCTGCCCGGGTCGAAGTTCAGCGTCGAGGCCAGCGGCGGGTTGCCCACACCGTTCCAGGCGGTCAGGTAGCCACCGCTGCTCGGGTTGACCGCGGTGATGTTGACCGCGAGTGCCTTGACGTTCGCGTTGACCGCGGCGTCCTTGAAGTCGACCGAGAGCAGCACCGCGCCGTGCGGATCCAGCGCACCGAAGCCCTGCCGGGTATCCAGCAACCGGCCCGGGATGGTGGTCTGGAACTGGCCGCCGAGACCCGACGCCGTGCCGAGCAGGTCGTCGTTGCCGGCGTAGAAGCCCACCACATCCGCGATCACCTGGGCGGTGCCGGCGAAGTTGAAGATGTCCACCGCACCACCGGCACCCAGCGGTACGGTCACCGAGTTCGCCCCGGTCCAGCCGGCGGGGAAGTTGATGCTGGAGGCGGTCGGCCGGGTGGTCCCGGTCGGGTACACCGTCAGGTACCCGCCGACGCTCGGCGCGGTGACGGTCACGTTCAGCACCACCGCTCCGACGCCGGTGGCCGGTACCCCACCGTGGCCGGCGACCGCCAGGTGCAGCACGGCACCGGGACCGATCGGCGCCTTCGACGCACCGGTACCGGACCGGGTGTCCAGGATCCGCGTCGGTGACAGCGGATAGAAGGTGCCCGCGGCACCGACCTTGCCGAACAGACTCAGTGGCACGAGCCGGCCCGTGTTCCCGGTGTTGTCGTTGACCACCAGGTCCACGGACTCCGGCCCGACCACTGTCGCATGTGGAGTGATAGTGATCGTGCACGTCTGCCCGTACGCCAGCGACTGCCCTGCGCAGGTGGTGGCGATCAGGAACACGTTGTCGTCGGCGCCGACCGCGACCGTGGCGATGGTGATCGGCTCGCTGCCGAGGGAGGTGTAGGTCAGGGTCCGCGGTGTGCCGTCCTGCCCGATGTCCTGCGGCCCGAAGTCGATCGAACCAGGGCTGATCGTCCCGGCGGCATAACCGATCTGCGACTGGTAGCGGATCTCCCCCTCGATCGGAACGGAGGGCGGGGAGCAGTCATAGGTGTATGACACGGCGAAGGCGGTGACGGTATCGCCGTCGCGAACCAGTTCCTTGATGGCGACCGTCCCGGTGCTGCTGGCGCCGCAGCTGTGCCCCTCGCCGGTCAGGGTGAACCCGGCATGGGTGTCGTCACCGCTCACCGTGGTCGTCGGGTAGGTGCTGCCGACCGTCAGCTCACCCCCGAGCGGCGGGGTGACCACGGCGCTCCAAGCACCCTGCGGTGCGGTCACCGACAGCTGGATGCCACCGGTATCGGCTGCCCCACCGGTGATGGTGGAGTTGCTGTCGTCGAAGACCCGGCTCTCGCCCGGGGGTAGCAGCGGGTTGGCATGCGTCCCCTTCACCGTCAGGGCGTCGAAGGGCGCCGTCGGCGCGGTGGCCGCGTGGGCCACCGGCCCCAGGGTGACGACGACGGCCGCGGCGGCGAGCGCCACCACGGCACCGACTCCACCAATGACTACCCGCGACAGGCGCACGGCAGGCTCCCCAGGTCCCTTGTAGAGACGGACGACGCTAGGACCGTACGCGCATCCGTCATCCTCGAACAAGACCCCTGATGGGGAGGTTGGAAAACCTTCGGCCACGGTACGTCAGGCGGATGCGGTCCAGGCGATGCCCTCCTCGACATAGCGGCGCAATGACTCGAGCGACTGTTGGAACGCACCGTGGACGACGAGGGTGAGCTGATCGACCGCGGAGATGCCGGAACCGGTAGCTCCGATTCCCGGCGCCGGGCACGCGTACGTGCTCGGCTGGCGCATGGACGGCGCGAGCGGCGTCTGAAAGCCGCGTGGTTCAGCCGGGTCACGCCGTGGCAGGGTGGGCGGTATGGAAACGGACCGGGCGCGACCGGCGCAGAACGCGGGTGAGCGGGAGATGCTGACCGGCTGGCTGGAGCATCACCGGGGGATCCTGATCTGGAAGTGCGAGGACCTGACCGCGGAGCAACTCCGGCGGCGTGCCGCCCCGCCGTCGACCCTGTCCCTGCTGGGGTTGGTCCGGCACATGGCCCGGGTGGAGCGCTGGTGGTTCCGGCAGGTGTTCCTCGGCGAGGACGTGCCCGTTCTGTACGACGGGTCCGCCGATGACGACGTGGTCTTCGACGAGGTCGATCAGGCGGACCCGGCGGGGGCATTCAATGCCTTCCAACAGGAGTGCGCCGTGTCGCGGCAGGTGGTCGCGCAAGCCCCGAACCTGGATGTTCTCAGCAAGCAGGCGTCCGAGCACACGGGCCAGCCCTGGTCGCTGCGCTGGATCCTCACCCACGTGATCGAGGAGTACGCGCGCCATAACGGACACGCCGACCTGCTTCGCGAGCGCGTCGACGGCAGAACCGGCCAGTACTAAGCAGGCCAGCGGCACTGGTGGTGGCCCGCACCGGGTTTGCCGGAGACTATCCGAGCGCGGTTCCCGTCTCGGCGTCATAGAAGCGCAGGCTCCCCGGCTCGCAGCGCAGCCACACGTCGGTGTCCGGCTGGGCGGCGAAGCCGGGCGGCGCCTGTACCTTCAGCACGTGCCCCTCCAACCGTACGGTCAGCAGCACCGTGGCGCCGGTCGGCTCGACCACCTCGATCCGGGCGCGCAGCCGGCCGTCGGCGGGGCTGGTCGCGACGTCCACCTTCTCGGCCCGCACGCCGACCAGGATCTGCCTGCCGGCGAAGCCGTTCGGTTGCGCGTCCAGCGTCTGCCCGCCCACCTTCAGCCGACCGTCCACAATGGCCGCAGGGAAGAAGTTCATCGGCGGCGCGCCGATGAAGCCGCCGACGAAGCGGTGGGTCGGGTTGTCGTACACCTCCATCGGCGGGCCGGCCTGGATGATCCGGCCGTCCCGCATCACCGCGATCCGGTCGCCGAGCGACATCGCCTCGGCCTGGTCATGGGTGACATAGAGCGTCGTGGTGCCCAACTGCGCGACGATCCGCTTCAGCTCGGCCCGGAACTGCAGCCGCAGCAGAGCGTCCAGATTGGAGAGTGGCTCATCCATCAACAGCACCTTGGCGTCCACGGCGATCGCCCGGGCCACGGCGACCCGCTGCCGCTGGCCACCGGAGAGCTGGGCGGGGTAGCGGTCAAGGTAGTCGCCCAGCTCCAGCACCTGCGCCGCGCGCCGCACCCGGCGATCGATCTCATCCCTGGGTACCTTCCGCATGGCCAGGCCGAAGCCGATATTCTGCCGTACCCGCAGGTGCGGGAAGATGGCGTACGACTGGAACACCATGGAGAGGTTGCGGGCCCGGGCCGGCAGGTCGGTCACGTCGCGCCCGTCGATCTCGATCCGGCCCTGGTCCGGTGTCTCCAGGCCGGCGACCATCCGCAGCAGGGTCGTCTTGCCGCAACCGCTCGGCCCGACCAGGACCAGGAACTCTCCATCCTGGACAGTGAGGGAGATGTCGTCGGTGGCCGGGCGCTGTGTGCCCGGGTACTGCTTCACCAGGTCCTTGATCACAATGCCGGCCATCAGGTGTCCACCTTCATCGCAGCGTCGTCCCCCACATGTTCAGCAGGTACCGCCGCATCACGGCGATGAAAAGCAGCGCCGGCACCACCAGCGCGAAACCGCCGGCGAACCGGTACCGCAGCGGCGACTCCGACAGCGTGCCGAGCACCTGGGCGGGCAGGGTGCGCTGGTTGAGGGTGAGTACCGCCGCCCCGAGCACCTCGTTCCAGGACAGTACGAAGGCGAAGACCGCGGAGGCGGCGATACCCGGCAGCGCCTGCGGCAGCACCACCCGGATGAACGCGGCCGCAGGCGTGGCACCGAAGACCGTCGCCGCCTCTTCGTGGTCGCGCGGCACCGCGAGGAAGATGGCGCCGGTGATGAGCACCGTGGTCGGCAGCGCCAGCACGGTGTGCAGCAGGGTGACCGCGT
>JAFMQQ010000129.1 GCA_017354595.1 Micromonosporaceae bacterium | reverse complement strand
GCCACCACCGTCGTGCCCACCCCCGCCGCGATGCCCGCCGGCGGGGGCCTGCGGTCCGGCCGGCGCGGGCAGCCCGGGTCGCGCGTCGCCTGGGTGCGGTTGGTTGTTCCAGTCGTAGTCCCGGATCAGTTCCCCGTTGACCCGGAAATCCGAGCTCCAGTTCAGCGGGTGCGCGCCGCGGCTGTACCGCTCCAGCCGCTGCTGTACCTCCGGCTGGGTGGCCAGCCCGTCGCGGTGTGCCTGGACGATCTCCAGTGCCTTCTGCCACACGCGAGCCCGCTCCTGCGGTACATCGAAGATGACCCGCATCCCGATCTGCTGCGCCCAGCCGTACCGGCCGGGATCGATCAGGCCGGTCTTCTCCTGGATCTCCGGCAGCAGGTCGGCCTGGGCCCGTTCGAAGACCGGCTGCATCCCTTCGAAGTCGGCGGCGAACTCGCCCAGCCCCATGCCGAGTGAGGCGTAGTGCTCCTCGTAGACCGCGGCGATGGCGCGGGCCAGGTCGAACCGGATGTGCGACTGCATCGACGGCAGCATCGCGGCCAGCACATCCATCGACCCCGGCCGCCACCAGACCGGATCCCGCGCGGACTCGGCGGCGCCGAAGGCGATCCGCCAGTTCGGCTCCACCACGTCGTGCCGGCCGGCCATCCAGGCGGTCAGGCTGCGTTGGTACGTCTCGTGGAAGGCGACCACCTCGCGCAGCTTCATCGTCGGGTACTGGTACGTCCCGGCGTCCACCGCCCGCAGCTCGTTCACCGTCACGTAGTGGTACACCTTCGCGAACCAGTACTTCGGGTCGCCGAGCAGATCCCGCGCATTCCGAAGCTGCTCCCCGGCGATCTCCTGACCCACCTCGCGCAGCTCCCGCAGCGTCCGCGGCTCGAACTCCGGCCCGCCGACCGCGCCGCCGACCAATGGCTGCTCCGGGTGGCCGGGTGGCCGGTCGTGCAGCTCGACCACCCGCCTGAACTCGGTCAGCTGCTGGTGCGCCCGCAGGGTCAGGCTCTCCCGGGTCACCCCCGGCTCAAGCGGCGCCTCACCGAAGAGCATCCGCCGGGTGCCGTGCAGCGCCAGCCCCAGGCCGCTGGCCCGGTAGTAGGCCAGCGCCTCCCGGGTCAGCGGCGCACCGCCCGCCTCCTGGTACCCGGCGAGGAACTCGGCCCGCAGCCGCGGCAGCAGCGGCGCCACGTCGAAGTTGTGTGCGAACGCCGAGACGACCTGCTCGAAGATGCCCACATCGAGCGCGGCGATGCCGACCGGCCGGCCGGACGCGTCCATCGAGGCGTGCATGCTCTCCAGGTCGAGTACGGTCACCCGGCCGGTGAGCGGGTCGTGTACGAAGTTGCCCGGGTGAGGGTCACCGTGTACCAGCGCCGCCACCCCCGGGTTGCGCCGCATCGCCTCGTGCAGTTGCTCGAACCGGTCCAGCACCCGGCTTCCGTCGAACCCGAACCGGCGGGCGAAAGCCTCGTGGCTCGCCCATTCGCGGACCGCCTCCGCCGCGCGTACGGTCGCATGCCGGTCGGCGAACCATTCCGCGACCGGTCCGCCCGAGCCGGCCGGTCGGGTGTGCATCTCGGCCATCGCGGCGCCGGTGTCCCGGAACCCGCGCAGCAGCTCCGCCACGGCCGCCTCGCGGGCCTGCGGTACGGCATCGCGTACGGCGAGCATCAGGTCGTCGAGTGGGTGTCCTATTGCGACAGACGCCACCAGTACCCCGGCGCTGGCGTCACCGGCCCGCGCCACACCCAGGCCGCGTACCACCGGTACCGCCAGCCGGTCCAGCTGCTCCTCCGCCAGCCGGGCCAGTCCCGCCGTCTCGCGGGCGAACTCGCCCGCGTCCGGGAAGACCTTCACCACGCCGACCCGCTCGCCGGCGGCGTCCCGAACCCAGAAGACCGGCGCGCCCGAGGCCCCCTTGGCGGCACTCTCGCCACCGACGCGTTCCAGCGACACCTGGCCCGGGTCGCGGCCCAGCGCGGGGGCGGCGAACCGCAGCAGGGCGGCGCGCTGCTCGGCCCCCGGGTGGGCGGCCGCGAGCAGGTCGGTCAGGCTGTGTACGGTCGGCGCGGTCAGCCCCGGTACGGTCGGCAACTGGTCCAGCAGGCGACGCAGCGCATTGTCGTCCAGCAGCCCGTCCTGCGCCCGTACCGCATCGACCCGGTCGATCAGGTCGAGCATCGCGGTGGGCGGCGCGGAGTGCTGCGCCGGCTGCAGCGCGGCATGCTCCATCGCGTTGCGCAGCGCCTCCGGCGACAGGCCGGGGATCCGGTTCAACATGTCCGTCACGCTGCTGAACCCGCGCCCCGGCTCGCCCAGCAGTGCCGGCGCCGCGAGCTGGGCACCGCGCAACAGCTCGTAGAGCGAATGGTCGCCGGCCGGCAGCATCCAGCCGATCAGCGCGTGCAGGAACTCGGCCTGGGAGACCTCCGGGACCCGCAGCCAGTCGAAGACCGCGAGCAGGCGGCCGGCGGTACCGGAGATGCCGGAGACGACGGGCAGGCCGTGCCCGTCCACCACCTCCTGGTACCAGGGATGGTCGGGGAGCATCGCGTACCGCGCTTCGCCGTGTACCCAACCGACGGGCAACTCCGGCCCGAGCGAACCGGGCGGCAGGTCGTAGCGGCGCGGGTTGCCGGTCACGCCGGCGGGCAGCCGGTCGTGCGCCAGCAGGGTGCGGTACTCGGCCTCGTGCAGCGGGGTACCCAGATCGGACAGGTCCGCCCGGGTCCTCAGCTGGGTGGCCGCCTGCTCGGCGCTGCGCTCCACCCGGGCACCCTGGCTGGCCGCGTGCTCCGCGGCGACCAGCCGGGCGTGCCCGGCGTCGCCGGCGAGCAGCCGGGTCTCCATCAGGTTGGACCGCGCCAGACCCGGCTCGGCCACGCCGCCCTCGGTCGCATCCAGTGCCAGCAGCCGGTCGCGCACCGGCCGCAGCGCATCGACGTCCAGGCCGGCCGCACCGATCTTCGCCTCCCACCCCGGCTCGTGCAGTACCCGGGTGAGCGTGTGGGTCAGGTCCAGCGGGTGATGGATCTCCATCACACCGTTGAAGACCGCGGTCATCACCATCCGCAGGTTGCCGCTCTGGTGTACCTCGGCCATCGAGGTCAGGTCCGCGGCGAGCTGGCCGGCGTTGCGGAAGTCGCCGTGCAGCAGCAGTGCCTCGATCTCGTGTGGTGGCCTGCCGTTGAGGGTGGCCAGCGTGTCCACCAGCCGGGTCAGGGTCGCGTCCGCGGCCGCCCGGGCCCGCGGATCGGCGAACATCTGGCGGCCCAGCTCCTGCTCCAGGCTGCGTACCTCCGGCGACGCCTCGCCCCAGGCCACCAGGTCGGTGCCGGCTGTCACCGGGCCGTGCTGCAGCAGCGCCGGGCGCTGCGCGGGCGGCAGTTGCGCGGCGATCTCCTCCAGGTGGCGCAGCCGCTCGTACGCCTCCCAGGTGCGGTCCATCAGGTGGTTGCTGTCCGCGGTGAACACCCCGAGCTGCTCTTCAGGGGCGGTCCCGAAGTACCGCTGCAACTGCTCGGCGCGGTTCTGGTCGGTCACCGCCTGGTGCGCCTGGACCGAGTGTTCGGTCACCTGGGTGGTTCCGGCACCGGCCCCGGCATTGGTGACCCAGCCGCCCTCGATCTCCACGTGATGAAGATCTGGATTGTGCCCGGGCACGTGTACTCCGGCCGCGCTGGCGACCGGGTACAGGGCGAGGCTGGTCCCCGACGCGACGGCCTGTGCGGCGGTGTCCCTGGTGAAGGTGAGCAGCCGTCCCCTGACGCTGAGCAGGCCGTTCGGCTGGTGTGCGGCGCGGTCGATCTCGGTGCCCAGCCAGCCGCGCACCGCCTGGCCGATCTGGTCGGGCGACCGGGTCGGGTCGACCCGGATGGCGAAGGTGACGTCCGAGTCGACCCGGTGCACCGCGAGCGGAGCATCCCCGGTGTGCCCGGGTCGCACTTCGAAGGTGAACGTCTCGGGCCGGCCGTTGGCGCCCTTCAACGTCACCCGGTAGGTGTGCTCCGCGTCGGTCACCCGGGCGACGGTTGCCTGCCGTGGCATGTCGCCCAACTGTTGGTGCAGGCCGTCGAGCAGATCCGCGGCTGTATGCGGGATCTCGCCCAGTGCGTGGCGCAACTGGGCCACCGCGGCCGCGGTCCGCGGGTCGCCCGCCAGCGCCTGCTCCACCTGGCGGACCTGCTGCTCCAGCTCGGTGACCGGCTCCTGGAACTCGCCCAGCCGCTCCCGCAGTGACTCCGGCGGTACGTCGTTGGTGCTTGTCGCGCGCAGTGCCTTGGTCAGCTCCAGGTCGTGCAGGTGCAACTGGTGGGTCCGGTCGAGCCACCGGGTGGCCATGTGCATCCCGGCGCCCACTCCGGCCAGGGCGCCGGCGCCGATCGAGCCACTGATCAGACCCACCGCCGCGGCCGTGGCGCCCCGGACACCCACCGGCATGAAGTCCTCGTACAGCCGCTGCCGCAGCGGTACCTTGTGCTCGCGGTCGTACATGATGTTGTCGGCGATGTGCGTGATGGCGTGCCGGATCGCGGCCGGGTCGGCATCGGTGTTGACGATCAGGTCGAACTGCCCGCGCTTCACCCGGTGAGCCACCGGCGTCACCGCCCGGCCGTCCTCGATGTGGCCGAAGGTCAGCCGGATCTGCACGTCGTACTTGAAGCCCAGCCGGTCCGACTTGTAAACGGAACGGGCTACGTTTCCGGCCTGGTCGAAGGTCTCCTTCACCTGCTGGAAGGTGTAGTCGTGAGCGCGGTTCACCTCGACCATCGCCTGCCGTGCCGCATCGACCGCGGCCGGGTGGCTCGCCACGGCCGCCGGCGCCGGGGCCGCCGGATGGGCGCTGCCGGTGACGCTGTCCAGCAGGTGCTGCGCCACGCCCTGCCCGTTGCGGGCCAGCTCGACGATCTCGCTGCCCGCCACCTGCTGGTGCCCGCCGTCAATGCGTACGGACTCGGCCGCGTCGAACCTCTCCCGCAGGTCGGCGAGGTCCTGCATCCGGTGGCCGAGGTACCGCTCCACGATGGCGTGCGTGACCGCCCGCGCGGCGCCCGCGGGGACGATGACATTGCCGAGGTTGTGCGCCAGGGACTCAGCGGCCAGGTACATCGGGATGTCCTGCTGCGCCTCCGCGACTCCGCCCCGCTCCAGCTCGGTCACCAGGCCGGCCACCTGCTGGTTGATCTCGTACTGGCGGCGTGCCGCCTCGCCGAGCGCCTCCCGCAGCGCCGCCTGCAGGTCCTTCGGCTCGCCGGCCAGCTCCGGCGGTACCCGCAGCTGGATATCCTTCTCGGCGAAGCGCACCTCGATCTGCTTGGTGAGACCGGTGCGCTCGACCACCACCCGGGCCACGGCTTCGCCCTTGAGGCCCTTGACGCTCAGCCGGTACCGGTCATCGCGCATCGGCTTCACTTTGGCCAGGTGCTCGATCGGTTGCCGGCCGGACAACTGCCGGTCGATCTGGTGGATCTGCTGCCGGACCTCGTGCCGCAGCGGCCCGGCCACGGTCTCCGGCACCGGGTGCGGGTCCGGGTGCGGGTGCGGGGCCGGCTGCACCCCGCGCGGCGCCAGGGACGGGTCACCCAGCGCCTCGGCGAGGTCGTTGAGCCGGGTGTAGACGCCCTCGATCCGGTCCTGCAGCGGCCGCTCGTCGTGCCCCTCGGGCAGTTGGGCCAGCTGCCGGTTGTGCTCGGCGTTGACCCGGTCCATGGTGATGGCCCGGTTGAGGCTGTTGTTGGTGGCGATGTCGACCAGTGAGGAGGCCACACCCTTGGTGGTGAGTACCTCCGAGGCGAGCACATGCGCCACGCCGAGCATGGTCGCGGTACCGGCCTCACTCGGCAGGTTGACCGCGAGCCGGTCGCGCAGCCGCCAGGGCAGCTCGCCAGGGCGGGCGGCCTGTTGCAGGATCTTCGCGGCGAAGGTGTCCTTCAGCGCGGCCTCGAACCGGGCCCGGCCGGGTCCCTGGAGGTCGAACGAGCCGCGGTCGACGACCAGCTCGAAGTGGCGTGGGCGCAGCGTGCCGTGGAACTCGGCGACACCGCGGGCGACCGTACCGGAACGTACCTCCACAGTGAACGGTGCCCGGACCGACTCCCGCCACCCTTCGGGATCGATCTGGTAGTACACCTTGCCCGGCGCGGGCACCGGCTCGACCTTCGCCCCGGCAAAGGTCTTACCGGACAGCAGGGTACGGGTACCGGCGACCACCGGGTCGGAGTCGCGCCACCAGACCCGGTGCTGATCCAGCAGATCCCGGGCGGGCGCGGAGAGCCGCCCGCCGGCCAGTGGAGCGCGCCGGTCGGCGCCCGGCAGGCCCTCGCGCAGGCCGTGCTCCTCGATGAACCGCTGCACCTCGTGCTCCACCGCGGCCCGTTGGCTCCCGGTGCTGCCCTCGTGCAGCCTCGTCAGCGCCTCGAACTCGCCCAGGTGGCTGAGGTCGCGGTAGCTCAGCCGCTCGTGCCGGCCCGGTTTCGGGTCGATGGTCAGCGTGTCGTGACCGCCCAACCGGCCGCCGTGCAACCCGAAGAACCGGGTCAGCCGCCCGCCGGTGGATGCGCCCACCTCGCCGTCCGCGTGGCCGATCGCGCGGGCGAGCAGCCGCTCGATGCCCGCCTGGTCCAGCCGGTCCGCGACCGTGTGTGAGACCTCGATGTGATGGGTGGTGCCGTCGCGGTCGACGGTCACCGTGAACGGGTGCTCGCCGTGGCCGGTACCGATCTCCAGCTGGTACGGCTTGCCGCGGGCCGGCTGCACCTCCAGCGTGTGGTCGTTGCGCACCGTCACCCGGGCGATGCCGTGCCGCTCACCCGGCGCACCGAGCAGGCCGCTGACGTGTTGCGCGGCCTCGTGCAGCCGGGCGCCGAGCAGCGGATCCGGCCGGCCGGTCGGCGGCGGTAGCGAGTCGGCGATGCCGTGCAGGTCCAGTCCGGTGGTGGGCAGCTCGTGTGTCCACATGCGAATGTTGTGCGACTGGTCGACCTCGACCTCGACCCGGCGGTACTCCACCGTGAGGTCGCCACGGGTCAGCGCGCGATGCACCTCGTCCAGCAGGTCGGGGTGTGCCCGCAGGTACTCGTGCAGCGGTTGGCTGGTCTGCAACACGTCGCGCAGGTACTCCGGGGTACCGCGCTGGGTCCGGGTACCGTCCTGCAGCACATGGCTGGTCCGCTGGGTGGGCACGGTCTCCAGGACCACCAGCCGGTGGCCGCCATCGGGCGTGCGCTGGAAGCCGGCGACGGAGAACTCACCGGGGCCGCGGGCGCCGGCGACATCGGCGACGACGTTCTCGCCGGTGATCTGGTACCGGTCGGCCAGGATGTCCCGGGCCGCGGCCCGGGGCAGGTCGGCGACGGCGGTACGGGCGGCCGCCTCCAGCTGGGCGTGCCGCGAGGCGAGTCCCTCCAGCTGGTCAACCAGGCGCAACCGCGCCGGATCGCCCGCGTTCTCGGTACGCAGCTGCCGCAGCGTGTCGGACAGGTGCGACCGGGACAGCTGCCCGGGGTCGGTGACGTCCAGCCGCCGCATCAGCGGCTCCAGTTCGCGCGCCCGGAAGTCGGTCACCGCGGCACGGGCCGCCACCGCCCGTTGCTCCGCGGCGCTCACCTCGGCCGGCCGTTGGGTCGGGTGGTACGGCTCGCGCGGACCCTCCGCCGACCGGTACGCCAGCGGCTGCCGGCCGGCCGCGAGCGGGTCCCGTACGAAGCGCCCGCTCTGCTCGCTGACCAGCCGGAAGCTGCTGT
>JAFMQQ010000613.1 GCA_017354595.1 Micromonosporaceae bacterium | reverse complement strand
CGACGCCACCGGGCCGCACCAGGATTGCGCGCAGGTCATCGGACCACTTCCGCAGATCCTCGGCGAGCCGGGCGTTGCCAGCGGCGATCTTGAGCAGGAGCAGAGTCATGCGGACCGGCGGGGTCAGCGGTCGAGCCCGCAGCGCCTGCTCATCCAGGCGGGTCAAGTCGTCAAGCAGAAACCGGTTGACCATGGCCCCGGGGAGGACCGCGCGCAGCTGCGACGCCGCATTCACCGGCTCGCCAAGGATCCGGCGAAACACCGCGTCGTGCGGACCAGACTGAGTCGGCATGGCAGCAACCTACAAGCGACCACCGACAAGACGACCCTCACCGTCCATACAGGACGATGAGGGGTGCCCGGGTACGATCGGCAGGTCTGAAACCGCCGGCCCTTCGCTCAACCCGGCAGTCTGGGTCCCGCCTCGCGCTGCCGTGCCAGCCAGCTCTCCACCTCGTCCGCGGTACGCGGCAGCCCGGCCGAGAGCACCCGTACCCCGTCCGCGGTGACCAGCACATCGTCCTCGATCCGGATGCCGATGCCGCGCAGCTCCTCGGGCACCAGCTCGTCCTCGGGCTGGAAGTAGAGCCCCGGCTCGACGGTCAGCACGTACCCCTCGCCGAGGCTGCCCTCCCGGTAGTTCTCCTTCCGCGCCCGGGCGCAGTCGTGCACGTCCAGGCCGAGCATGTGGCCGAAGCCGTGCAGCGACCACCTGCGGTACAGCATCGACTCCTTCTGCATCGCCTCGTCCACACTCACCGGCAGCAAACCGAGGTCGTGCAGCCCGGCCGCGAGTACCCGCATGCACGCCTCGTGTACCTCCTGGTACCCGACGCCGGGTTTGATCGCGTCGATGCCGGCCTGCTGCGAGGCGTACACCAGGTCATAGATGCGCCGCTGGAGCGGGCTGAACGTGCCGGAGACCGGTACCGTCCGGGTCACGTCGGCGGTGTAGAGCTCGCGGTTCTCCACCCCCATGTCCATCAGCAGCAGCTCGCCCGGGCGGGTCGCTCCGGTGTTGCGGATCCAGTGCAGGATCGCGCCGTGCGCGCCGGCGCCGACGATGGAGCTGTACCCGACCTGGTTCCCGTCGTGCCGGGCGCGCAGCGCGAAGACCCCGTCGATCAGCCGCTCCGGCACCGGCCGGTCCGCCGGCAGCACCCGGGCCGCGTCCTCGAAGCCGAGCACCGTCACGTCGATCGCCTGCTGCAGCTGGGCGACCTCCCAGTCGTCCTTGACCAGCCGTGCCTCGGCGAGCCACCCGCCCAGCTGCGCGTCCCGCTCCGCGTCGCCGCGTACCGCCGCGTCCACGGCCGGGTCGAGCCCGCGCAGCACCCGGGTGCGGCCCGGCGCGCAGTCGTCCAGCGCCTGCGGCAGCGTGGCCAGGTCCGCGGTGGGTACGCCCAGCTCGGCCGCTTTCTCCGGCAGCGTGTACCGGCGCCCCACCCACAGCTCGCCGTACCGCCGGTCGCGGAAGAACTCGTCGCTGTCGCGGGGCGAGCGTGGGCGTGCGTACAGTGTGGCGTCGCCGTCCCCGCCCTGGCCGGCCCGCAGCACCAGCACCGAGTCCGGGTCGTGGTCGCCGGTCAGGTACACCAGGTCGGTACCGGGGCGGAACGGGAAGAACGTGTCGTTGCTGCGGACGCGCTCCCGGCCGGTCGGGATGACCAGAGTTTCACCGGGGAAGGCGGCGCGCAGCGCGGCGCGGCGGCGGGCGTACCGCTGCGCCTCGGGCCGCGGGTTGACCGCCAGTCCACTGTCGCGCCATCCGGTACGCATGAATGCGAGCAGGTTTTCCGGGTAGTCCGGGTCGTGTGACTGAGTGCCAGCCGGCTGGTCGTCCATCAGCCGAACCTACCGCGCTCCGGCTGGAGCCTGCCTGCCCGAGGCGCGCCCTGCTCGGGCCGCCGAGGGCGAAGGGTTGGCGGCGGTGTGCGGGCTGCTGACCTTCGTCGGCCTGCCGGAGACGGCATCGGGGCCGGATGGCGTGGCGCGGCGGGAGTGGATCGCGTGCGCGCTGGAGTCGATCCATCACCGGGGGCCGGATGAGACCGCGGTCGAGGTGGTCGCGGACAACGTCATCCTCGCCGACAAGCGTCTGTCCATTATCGACATCGCCGGTTCGCACCTGCCGATGCGGTACGCCGGCGGCCGGTACCTGCTCAGCTACAACGGCGAGATATATAACTACGTCGAGCTGCGCGACCGGCTGGTGCGGGAGTGCGGGGCGCGGTTCGAGACCGACGGGGACGCCGAGGTCATCCTCGCCGGGTACCACCACTGGGGCGAGGCGGTACTGGACCGGCTGCGGGGCATGTTCGCCTTCGTCATCGTGGACACCGCGCGGGGTACCGTGTTCGGCGCCCGGGACCGGTTCGGTATCAAGCCGATGTACTATCTGTCCACTTCGGAGGGACTCTACCTGGCGAGTGAGAAGAAGGCGCTGCTGCCGTTCACCGCCGACGTGCGGGTCTCGCCGGCCGCCCTGTCGCACTACCTGACCCTGCAGTACGTGCCGGAGCCGGGCACGATGCACCAGGCGATCGACCGGATCGGCGCCGGGGAGTGCTTCAACTACCGGCCGGGCGGCCAGATCCGCCGGCGGCGCTACTACCAGCCCAGCTTCCATCCGGTACGCCGCGCCGCGCCACGCTCGGTCTACGCCCGGATCCGGGACGCGCTGCGGGACAGCGTACGCATCCACATGCGCTCCGATGTGCCGGTTGGTGCCTTCCTGTCCAGCGGTATCGACTCCACCGCGGTGGTGGCGCTGGCCCGGGAGGTGAACCCGCGGATCCAGACCTTCACCGTCGGGTACGA
>JAFMQQ010000612.1 GCA_017354595.1 Micromonosporaceae bacterium | reverse complement strand
GCTGCGCGCCGGTCGGCTGCGCGCCGGTTGGCTCGGCGCCGGTCAATCCAGCTTCTCCAGCCAGACCTCACGCCAGTACGGTGTGATGGAGCGCGGGCAGTTGGCGTTGTACGCGCCCTCGCAGACCACGCCCTCCAGCACGATGCACGGGTTCTTCATCCGCAGCATCCGGCCGGTGTTCTCGTCGATGATCTGGTCCACCCGCCGGGCCACCCGGCCGGTACGGCCGCAGAACCGCGCCATCTCCGCGTCGAAGCCCATCCCCCGGTTGAGCAGGTCGGCGTTGAGCGTCGGTTCGACCTCGCGCCGGGCCTTGACCCGGACCAGGTCGCCCGGCTGGAGTCCAGTCTGGACGGTCGGTGTCTGTGTCGCCGCGCCCCGCAGGGTCCCCCAGTGGCGCCCACCGCGCCAGCGCAGTCTGGCCGGCAGGATCCGCTTGGACAGGCCCTGCGCCCGGTTGTACAAGCCGACCAGCAGCGCCCGCAGCGACCACAGTGGACTGACGTTGCCGACCCGTACGTCCTCGACGAACTGGCCGAACTGCTTCATCGGGAACGGCTCGGGGGCCGCGCGCAGCAACTCGGTCGCCTGGCACCGGTACCGCTGCGTGCCGTCCGGGTCGGGCGGCCGGCGGCTGGCGATGGTCAGCAACGGCAGCAGCCGTTGCGCGCCAGGGACATCCCCGCCGGGGGCATCCCCGCCCGAAGCATCCCCGCCGGAAGCATCCGCGCCGGGAGGGCGGGCCGGCGCCGGCGCGGAACCGATCTTCCGCAGCCACGCGTGTTTCCAGTAGATCAGGCAGGCGGCCTGGCAGCCGCCGTGCGCCGCGCCGTCACAGCGCACCCCGGTCAGGTGCACCGCGTTGTGCATCCGCCGGATGCCGCTGCGCGTCTGGGTGTCACAGAGCTTGTGCGCCACCTTGTACACGGTCAGCCGCTGGCCGCAGTACCGCAGCATCTCCGGCATGAACGGAAGCGACTCGAACTCCCCGTTCTCATCCAGGGTCGCGAGGATCTCCTCCGGGCCGCGTACCTCGACCACGTCACCGACCCGCAGGTCGAGGTGGTCGGCCGGCGCTTCGACGGTCTGCATCAGCCGGCCTCGCTCCACCGCAGCGCGGCGTCGAGCAGCCCGGCCTCGCGCAGCGCGGTGATCCGGCGCAGCCGCTGGTGCCGCTCTCCCATCAGATCCTCCAATGCCAGCCCGTACCGCTGGTACGCCTCGGCGAGCTGCTCGATCCCCTTCCGTAGCGTCCACTGTGGACGGAACGTGGGAATCTCGCGGGCGATCCGGTCGCACGAGACCCGGTAGTTGCGCAGATCCGTACCGGCGCCGGCGGCGTAGGTGACCTCGCCACCGACCACCTCGCGTACCATCTCGGCGACATCCCGGATCAGGTAGTTCTCCGCCGAGTCGCCGACATTGAACGCCCGGGCGTGTACCGCCTCCCGGGGTGCTTCGAGAAGCGCGAGGAACGCGCCGGCGATATCGTCCGCGTGCACCAGCGGGCGCCACGCCATGCCGTCGCTGCGCAACCGCACCTCCCCCGCCAGCAGTGCGTTGCCGACCAGGTCGTTGACGACCAGGTCGCCGCGCAGCCGGGGCGAGAAGCCGTACGCGGTGGCGTTGCGCAGGAAGACCGGGGAGAAGTCGTCATCGGCGAGGGCGGTCAGGTCCTGCTCCGACCGGATCTTCGACTCGCCGTACGGAGTCACCGGTGCGAAGTCCGCGTTCTCGTCCAGTGGCGCGTCGTCCGCGCCGGCGCCGTAGAGGCTGCACGAGGAGGAGAACAGGAACCGGGTGGCGCCCGCCTGCTTGGCCGCCCGAGCCAGCCGTACCGTCGCCCGGTGGTTCACGTCGAAGGTCAGCTCGGGGTCGAGGTTGCCGAGCGGATCGTTGCACAACGCCCCGAGGTGTACCACCGCCTCCGGCGCCAGCCCGACCAACTCCTCGGCGGTGATGTCGCGCAGGTCGGTGCGCATGGCCGGTACCTGCTGCGGCACCGGTCCGATGGTGCACTCGGCGAACAGGCCGGTATCCAGCCCGACAACGTCATGGCCGGCCTCCGCCAGCCGGGGGACAAGCACACTGCCGAGGTATCCCTCGTGCCCGCTGACCAGTACCCGCATACCGACTCCTGAAAAGAACTGAGGGACGGGGAAACCATACGCAGCCTGGCCCGCCGCCTGCGCCGGCCGGCCTGACAGATATGCGACTCGCGACGCCTTATGCCTGGCCTCCGGGCGCATTGTGTCCGATCGGGGGAAGCACCGCCACAGATGTACCAGCGTTCGCACCCGGCCGGATGTTGAGTATGGTCGGCATGGTGGTACCCCAAACATCGACCGGGAGAAACATGCGCGGATCCATCGGCCGGCTGGCACTGGCCGCCATCGCCGGTGTGGTTCTCGCGGCGGCCGCCGGATGCTCCGGTGGCTCGCATAGCCCGGCCGCGGCGGGAGGCGGCAGTACGCTACCCGGCTCCGCGGGTACCGCACCGGGCTCGGCCGGACGCAGCGCAGCCCCATCCGGGCCGGCCGGCCCGAGCCAGCGCTCCTCGGCCAAGCCGAGGCCGGCAACCCGTACCGGGAAACCGGGCAGCAGCAACACCGGAGCGCTACCGGGAACGAAACTTGTCGTGGTCAGCGGGGACCGCACATACTCCACCGCCGGCACGGTGATCAGTGGCAAGGACTTCCACGGGTTCGTCACGGTGACCGGCCGGAACATCACCTTCAGGAACTGCGTGTTCCGTGGCGGTACCGCCGCGGGCAACGCGGCGCTGCTGGACACGCAGCGCGGTACCGGCACCGTGGTGCAGG
>JAFMQQ010000128.1 GCA_017354595.1 Micromonosporaceae bacterium | reverse complement strand
GTCAGCCGACCGGGTCCACCTCGCCGTCGTCGTAGACGGTGCCGAGCTCGTCGACCTCCGGCCTGGTCGCCTCGCGCAGCACCTCGGAGTGGGCGCCGCAGCCGTGGTCCGCGCTGACCACCCGGCCGTCGTCCGGGGCGTACAGGTTGCCACACACGCCAAAGGTCGGCCGCAGCCAACCGGCGAGCGGAAGGTAGAAGCCGCAGGCACGGCACCGGGCGGTGCGCGGCGCGGCGACGGAGATCGGCGCTTGCGGTCCGTGCTCGCTGTCGTACCACCGTTGCGCCGCCTCGCTGCGACCGTCGCGGGACATCACCCGGGGCCGGCCCAGGCCCAGTTCCCAGGCGAGTTCGTCGACCGCCGGGTCGCCGGAGGCCTGGTACCCGGGGACCAGCCGGTCGTCGTCGGGCGCGGTGACCAACAGGTCGCCGACCCCGAGATCCCCCGGCTGCAACCGTTCCTGCCACGGCACCCAGGGCGGCGCCACCAACGCCTCCGGCCCGGGCAGCAGCACCGTCTCGCAGACCGTCACGTGCCGGCTGCGCGGCACCCGGGTCACGGTCACCGCCCAGCGCCAGCCCCGGTACCCGGGCAGCCCGCAGTCGAAGAAGTGGGTGACCAGCCGGTCGCCCTCGGAGACGAAGCCGAGATGGTCGCCGGCCGGCTCCTCGGTCACGGCGGCACGGGCCACCTCCACCGCGTCGGCGCAGATCTGGTCCGCCTTGCTCACCGGGTCAACCCCTTGCTCACCGTGTCACGTCTCAGCGTCCCCGCAATTCTCGCTCAGCGTCCCCGACATTCTCGCCTGGGGCGCACGCCATGACCGACCGTACCCTCCCAATGTCGCGCCGATAGGGGACGATGGGACTCATGCGAGCGGGGAAGTCCGTCGGGTACAGGTTCAGGGGCGCACGGGCGACCGCGCGCGGCTCCGCGGGCTTCGGGCGTTGGGTGACCCGGCGGGTCAGCTCCGCCCGGGCCCGGGGCGGTGCCGGCGAGATCGGCATGATGCGCCTGCTCGACCTGCACGCCGCCTCGTGCGCCGGCGACACGCTGGTGACGATGGGCCTGGCCGGTACGGTCTTCTTCAACGTGTCAGCCGGCGAGGCGCGCGGCCGGGTGGCGCTGTACCTGCTGCTGACGATGGCCCCGTTCGCGCTGCTGGCACCGATCGTCGGCCCGGTCCTCGACCGGTTCCGGCACGGCCGGCGGTACGCCCTCGCGGCGACCATGCTCGGCCGCGCCTTCCTCGCCTGGCTGATCTCCGACTACATCAACAGCATCGGGCTCTACCCGGTCGCCTTCGGTGTGCTGGTGCTGTCCCGCGCCTACGGTGTGGCCCGCAGCGCCGCGGTTCCCCGGCTGCTGCCCGACCGGATCGGCCTGTCCGAGGCGGGTGCGCGGGCCTCGGTCTGGGGTACCGTCGCCGGCGCCGTGGTCGCCCCGCTGGGTATCGCCGCCTTCTGGTTCGGCCCGCAGTGGCCGTTGCGCGTGGCGAGCGTGATCTTCGTGGCCGGCATGGTGGTCTCGCTGCGCCTGCCGCCCCGGGCCGACTCCGACCCGCCGGAGACCGTACCCGCCCTTTCGCTGCTTCCCGGCCGGCGGGAGAAGGTACTCACCGGCCGGCTGGTCTTCTCCGCCCTCTTCGGCGGCGTGGTGCTGCGCGGCCTGTACGGGTTCCTCGCTCTCTTCCTCGCCTTCGCGGTCCGCTCCGGCAACCTGCCCACCCGGATCCTCGGCCTGAACCTGCAACAGGCGGCCGCGCTCGGTGTGGTCGCCGCGGGGCTGGGCGCAGGTACCTTCCTGGCCACCGCGGTCGGCACCCGGCTGCGGATCAGGCGCCCGGCCCTGCTGCAAGCCGGCGCACTGAGCCTGCTCGCCGCGGTGGCCCTGCTGGCCGCCGGGCGGTACACCCTGGCCACCGTCACCGCGCTCTGCCTGGCCACCGCGGTCGCCAGCGGGCTGGCCAAGCTCGCGTTGGACGCGACCATCCAGGAGCGGATACCGGAGGGGGTACGGGCCAGCGCCTTCGCCCACTCCGAGACGGCACTGATGCTCGCCTGGGTGCTGGGCGGGGCGGTCGGGCTGATCCCGTTCCCCGGCCACGCCGGCGTGATCCTCGCCGCGGTGGTGGTCATCCTCGCCGCGGTACGGGGCGTGCTCTCCGCCGCCCGGCTGCGCCGGGAGCGGCTGCACGGTGCGGCCGCCGAGCACACCCGCGACCCGATCGGCGAGCCGGCCACCCGGGACCTGAGCGACGTGACCACCCGCGACCTGGGTCGGGTACGCAGCCTGCCGCGGTGGACCCGGATGCGCTCGGCGAAGGCTGAACACGCCGGGCGGCAACGGCGCTCCGGTGACGGCCTCGATACACCGTCCACAGTAGAGCGTACGGCGACCCTGCCGACCGTGGTACAACGGTCCACTATGGAGCAGCAGGCGACCACGCGGACCATGGCGTGGGATGAGGCGCAACCGCCCCCGGGCCGGGCCGGCCAGGATCAGGATGTCCCCGGGTACCACCTCTACCGGCCGGGCGGTGGCCAGCCCGCCGCAGCCGACGGGGACGAGGAGTGAGGCTGCTGCTGGTCACGGCGGTCCCGGCGGAGCGCGATGCACTGCTGGCCGGCCTGACCGCCGGTGCCCCGATCACCGTGGCCGCGGCCGGGGTCGGGCCGGCCGCTGCCGGTGCCGGTACCGCCCGGCTGCTCGCACTCGCCGAGGCGGCCGGCGCACCGTACGACGCGGTGCTCAGCGCCGGGATCGGCGGCGGCTTCCCGGGTCGGGCCGGGCCGGAGGCGACCGTACTGGCGACCGCGAGCATCGCCGCCGACCTCGGTGCCGACTCGCCCGACGGCTTCCTGCCGCTGGACACGCTGGGCCTGGGCAGCACCCGGCTGCCGGCCGACCTGGCGCTGCTAGACCGGCTGCGCCGGGTACTGCCGGCGGCGACCATCGGAGCAGTGCTCACCGTGGCGACCGTGACCGGTACCGCCGACCGCGCCGAGGAGCTGGCCAAGCGGTACCCGGACGCCGTCGCGGAGGGGATGGAGGGCTTCGGTGTGGCGCAGGCCGCGACCGGCACCGGGGCGGCCTTCGGTGAGCTGCGCACGATCTGCAACCCGATCGGCCCGCGGGACCGGGGCGGGTGGCGGATGGAGCAGGCGCGCGCCGCGCTGACCGCGGCCGGCCGGGCGCTGGCTACCGTGGACTGGTGACGCTCTCGCTGGCCTACTCCCCCTGCCCCAACGACACGTTCATCTTCCACGCGCTGGCACACGGCCTGGTACCCGGTGCCCCGCCGGTCAAGGTGACCTACGCGGACGTGGACGTGACCAACACCGCGGCGCAGCGCGGCGGGTACGACCTGGTGAAGGTGAGCTACGCGGCGCTGCCCTGGCTGCTCGACCAGTACCGGCTGCTGCCCTGCGGCGGCGCGCTCGGCCGGGGCTGCGGTCCGCTGGTGCTCACCAGACCCGACGGACCGGGCGCTGTCGCGGCGGGCGCGGCCGGGCGGGTCGCGGTACCGGGCGACCGGACCACGGCCTACCTGCTGTTCCGGCTCTGGTCGGCCGGGCAGCCGCCGGCCTCGATCGAGGTGGTGCCGTTCGACCGGATCATGCCCGGCGTCGCGGCCGGCGAGTACGACGCCGGTCTGGTCATCCACGAGGCCCGCTTCACGTACCAGCGGTACGGCCTGGTGTCCATAGTGGACCTTGGCGACTGGTGGGAGCGGGAGACCGGGTTGCCGATCCCGCTCGGCGCGATACTGTCCAAACGCGACACGGTGGACGCGCAGGCGGCGGCGGGCTGGATCCGCGAGTCGCTGCGCCAGGCCTGGGCCGACCCGGCCGCCAGCCGGGAGTACGTGCTCCGCCATGCCCAGGAGATGGAGCCGGCCGTGGTCGATGCGCACATCGGGCTGTACGTCAACCAGTTCAGCGAAGACCTTGGCGAGCAAGGGTACGCGGCCGTACGTACCCTGCTGGACCGCTCGGCCGCGGCCGGCCTGACACCGCCGGTACAAGATCTCTAAAAGCCGTACCGGCGAATTCCCATCCGCACGCCACGCCGGGCACGAAGTAGGGGCGAGTCACGGCGTGAGCCGGCCACGGACCGACCGCCCCGCTCCCTCCTCCCCCGCGCGGGGCGGTCTCCGGCCGGATGCCGCTACGTCTCCAGTTCCTTGGCGACCGCGTGCACAAGCTCCGCGTACTTCTTGGCGGTCTTCCGGTCCGGGAACCGGCCACGACGCAGGTCCGGCATGACCTTCGCCTCCAGCACTTTGATCATGTCTTCGATCAGGCCGTGCAGCTCCTCCGGCGGGCGGCGGCGCAGCTCGGTCACCGAAACCGGCGTCTCCAGCACCTTGACCGCCAGCGCCTGGTCCCCCCGCCGACTCTCCACAATGCCGAAGTCCACCCGCTGACCGGCCTTCAATTCCGGTACACCGGCGGGCAATGCCGCCTTGCGGACGAAGACATCGCCGCCGTCGTCCCGAGTGAGAAAGCCGAAGCCCTTCTCCGTGTCGTACCACTTCACTCGACCGGTCGGCACCGCTACCCCAAGCCTCTCGTCGCACGATTGAAGCCCGCTGACGGACTTTGCAGGAACCCCCTGGGTACCAGGCTAGTCACCACTCACCGGAAACGCGCAGGCAGGCCGTCGTTCATCGAGCCGGAACGGAATCCACGAGGATCAACCACCACGGAGGGGAACCCTTCCACTGCGGCGAGCAACTCCGGCTGGGCGGTGAGCGCCGGTACCGCCGCCGCGTCCACTTCCACCGACGCGCCCGCCTCGCCCAGGTCCCGGATCCGGAGATCGCGAACGGCGATGCCCGCCTCGTCCAGCGCGGCACGCAGCGCGGCCTCGGCCCGCTCCACCCGGGCCAGCCGCTCCCGGGAGATCGGGATGCCGTACGCGATCCGGCTGGACAGGCAGGCCGCCGCGGGTTTGTCCCATGTGGAGAGTCCCCAGTCGCGGGAGGCCTGGCGCACCTGCGCCTTGGTCAGGCCCGCGTCCCGCAGCGGCGCCACCGCGCCGCGCTGCTCGGCGGCCCGGATCCCCGGCCGGAACCCGGCGACCGCGTCGTCCGCGTTGGTTCCGGTCAGTACCGTCGCGCCATCGGCCAGCGGGATGAGCGTCTCCAGCAGCTCGGCCTTGCAGAAATAGCACCGGTCACCGGCGTTGGCGCGGTAGCCGTCGCGGCTCAACTCATCGGTCTCCGGCGTCAGATGGGGTACGCCGAGCTGGCGCGGCAATCGCTTGGCAGCGGTCAGTTCGCTGGCCGGCAGGCTGGGCGAGATGGCGGTGGCCGCGACGACATTGCCCGGCCCGAGCGCCCGCGCCGCGGCCGCGAGCAGGAACGCCGAGTCGGCACCGCCGGAGTAGGCCACGACCACCCGGCCCAGCCCGCGCAGCAGCCGGTCCAGTGTGGCCAGCCGTACCCCGAGCAGGTGCCCGGCGAGCCAGTCGGGGAAGCCGGTCAGGTCGGCGAGTACCACATCCGCACCGGCCTCGCGCAGCTGCTGCGCCGAGCAGGGCCCGGTCGTGACACCGACCGCGGTGACGCCCGCGGCCCTGGCGGCGGCCATGTCCGCCAGGTGGTCACCGACGTAGACGGTGGCGCCGGTCTCCCGCAGCGCCTGCGACTTGCCGTCCTGCCAGCACAGCCCGTGTACCTCGTCGGCGACCAGGCCGACATGGGCCAGATGGGCGACCGCGAGGTCGTCCCGCTTCGCGGTGATCACCCCGACCCGGCCGCCGGCCGACCGTACCGCCTCGACCGCGGCCGCCGCACCGGGCAGTGCCGCGGACGTGGCGATCGCGTGGTGCGGGTACAGCTCGCGGAAGCTGGTCACCGCCGCGTCCACCGCACCGGGCGGGAACCAGTGGGCCAGCTCCTGTTGCAGCGGCGGGCCGAGCCGGCTCACCGCCGCGTCGGCATCGATGGGTACCCCGGTCTGCGCGGAGAGCTGGCGCAGCGCCGCGGCGATGCCCGGTCTGGTGTCCAGCAGCGTCATGTCCAGGTCGAAGCCGACGACCAATCGTGCCGTTGCCATCTCAGTGGTGGCTGAACTCGCGTTCCGGCTCGCCATGCAGCTCCTCGGCGGGAGAGGTCTCCGGCCCGGGATGGACGTAGGTCAACTGCTCCACCGGGAGCGGGAAGCGCAGGTCATCGCCGAACGGAGAGCCGGCGCCGGCGCGGTCGAAGGCCAGCTCGCTGACCGGCAGCCGGTTGCGGACCACCTGGCTGCGGCGGGGGCGTCGTGCCATGACGATCAGTCTTCCACACCGGCCGAGGTGGGCGGTTACGCGGTGCCGGTACGCGGCCCAGTCGGCCGATCGGGGTACGGCCGGCTAGCGTTGTGGGCACTATGCCCAGCACGCTCGCCGACCATCTGCGCTCGCTGCCCCAGGACGGGCTCGCGGCGCTCTTCGCGCTGCGCCCCGACCTGGTGGTACCGGTACCGGCCGACACGGCCGCGCTCGCCGCCCGGGCGCAGGCGCGGGTCTCGGTGGCCCGCGCGCTGGAGCCACTGGACCGGTTCACCCTTGAGGTGCTGGACGCGGTACGGCTGTGCCGGGAAACCGGCGCACCACTACCGGCCGGCCGGACGGCGCGCGATGGCGCCGCGGAGCCGGAGGCCGGCAACGTCTGCCTCGATGCCGTGGTCGCCCTCGTCTCGACCGGCCGCGGCGCGCCAGCCCCCGCAGTCACCAGAGCCGCGCTCGACCGGCTCCGGGCCCGGTTCCTGGTGTACGGGCCGCCGGACGACCTACAGCTGGCGGCGGGCGTCGACGAGGTCTGCCCGCCATACCCGGCCGGGCTGGGCCGGCCGGCCTGGGATCTGGACGAGGAGGCGGCCGCACTCTGCGCCGACCCGGCCGGCCTGCGCCGTACCGTCCTCGCCGCGCCACCGCCGGCCCGGGCGGTGCTGGATCGGCTGGCCGCCGGCCCGCCACTGGGTACCGTCGGGGCCACCGCCGTGGCCGACCCGAGCACGCCGGTCGGCTGGCTCGTCGCGCACCACCTGCTGGTTCCGGTGGACGGCAGTGCACCTGGCGCGGCCGGGGCCGCGGCCGGTGCCGCGGTGAGTGGGCCGGCCGGACAGCCGCGGGTCGAGTTGCCGCGCGAGGTCGGCCTGCTGCTGCGCCGGGACGTCGGCCCGCTCGGCGAGCTGCATCCGGAGCCGCCCTCGATCGACGCGCCGGTACGGGCGCCCCGCACCGTCGACCTGGCCGGCGCCGGCCAGGCGATGGAGGCGGTACGGCGTACCGAGGCACTGCTGGACGCACTCGCCGCCGAGCCGGTGCCGGCGCTGCGCTCCGGCGGTATGGGGATACGCGATCTGCGCCGGATGGCACGCGCCACCGGCATGGAGGAGGCCGAGGCGGCGGTACTCATCGAGGTGGCCGCCGGTGCCGGGCTGGTCGGTGCGGACGATCCGGGTACCAGCACCGAGGAACGGTTCCTGCCGACCTCGGCGTACGACCTGTGGCGGCGGGCCCCGCTCGCCCAGCGCTGGAACCGGCTGGCCCGGGCCTGGCTCGCGCTGACCAGGCAGCCGGGCCTGGTCGGCCGGCGGGACGAGCGGGACCGGCTGCTCGGCGCGCTCGCGCCGGAGCTGGACCGGGCCACCGCGCCCCAGGTGCGCAATGCGACCCTCGGCGCGCTCGCCGGCACCCCGGCCGGTACCGCGCCGAGCGAAGAGGACCTGCTGCAGTTGATCAACTGGCGGGCGCCACGGCAGGCCGGGCCGGGCCGGACCGAGCAGGTGC
>JAFMQQ010000127.1 GCA_017354595.1 Micromonosporaceae bacterium | reverse complement strand
CGAGCTCGGTGCCGGGGACCGCAGCGCGCCGAGGTCGACCGCGCCGCGGGTGAAGATCGACGAACTGGTACGGGGGTCGCTCATGGTTACCTAGTCTTGCACGCCCGGCCCGCCCAGACGTGTGTCGCGCCCGACGAGTGATGCTCGGGAAGCCGGGTCAGAAGCGGGCCGGTTCCCGGTAGACACCCCACTCGGCCCGCAACGCGTCGCAGATCTCGCCCAGCGTCGCCTCCGCCCGGGCCGCGGCGAGCATCGCCGGTACCAGGTTCTCCTCGGTCTTCGCCACCGCAACCATCTGGCGCAGCGCGGCCGTCACCGCGTCCGCGTCCCGGGCCGACCGGCGCTGCTTGAGCGCCTCCCGCTGGCCCAGCTCCACCTCGTGCGAGATGCGCAGGATCTCCAACGGCCTGGCCACCGTGGCCGTGTGCGCGTTGACCCCGACGATCCGCTTCTCGCCCTTCTCCAGCGCCTGCTGGTAGGCGAAGGCGGACTCGGCGATCGCCGCGGTGAACCAGCCCTCCTCGATCCCGCGCAGGATTCCCGAGGTGATGCTGCCGTCGGTACCCATCGAGCGGATTCGGGCGAAGGTCTGTTCGGCCTCAGCCTCGATCCGGTCGGTCAACGCCTCGACGTACCAGGAGCCGCCGAGCGGGTCGGCGACGTTGCCCACCTCGGACTCCTCCAGCAGGACCTGCTGGGTACGCAGGGCGATCTCGGCGGTCTCGTCGGTGGGCAGCGCCAGCGTCTCGTCCAGCGCGTTGGTGTGCAACGAATTCGTCCCGCCCAGCACCGCCGCCAGCGCCTCGATCGCGGTACGCACCACGTTGTTCACCGGCTGCTGTGCGGTGAGCGAGACGCCGGCGGTCTGGGTGTGGAACCGCAGCCATTGTGCGCGCTCGGTGGTGGCGCCGTACTCGTCCCGCAGCCAGCGCGCCCAGATCCGGCGGGCGGCCCGGAACTTCGCGATCTCCTCGAAGAAGTCGATGTGCGCATCGAAGAAGAACGACAGCCCGGGCGCGAACTGGTTGACATCCAGGCCCCGGCTCACCCCCAGCTCCACATAGCCGAAGCCGTCGGCGAGCGTGTACGCCAGCTCCTGCGCGGCTGTCGCACCCGCCTCCCGGATGTGGTACCCGGAGACCGACAGCGGCTTGTACCGCGGGATCTGCGCCGCGCAGAACTCCATCAGGTCGCCGATCAGGCGCAGGTGTGGCTCCGGCGGGAACAGCCACTCCTTCTGGGCGATGTACTCCTTGAAGATGTCGGTCTGCAGCGTTCCGTCCAATGTGGACAGATCGGCGCCCTGCCGCTCGGCGGCGACCAGGTACATGCAGAAGACCGGCACGGCCGGGCCGGAGATGGTCATGCTGGTGGTCACCGCGGACAGGTCGATGCCGTCGAAGAGCACCTCCATGTCGGCCGCCGAGTCGACCGCCACGCCGCAGTGGCCGACCTCGCCGAGCGACTGCGGGTCATCGGAGTCGCGCCCCATCAGGGTCGGCATGTCGAAGGCGACCGAGAGCCCACCGCCGCCGGCGCCGAGTAACAACTTGTACCGCTGGTTGGTCTGCCGGGCGGTACCGAAGCCGGCGAACTGCCGGATGGTCCAGGGCCGCCCGCGATAGCCGGTCGGGTAGAGGCCCCGGGTGAAGGGGTACTCGCCCGGCCAGCCGATGCGCTCGAAGCCGGGGTAGTCGGTTGCCTCGCGCGGCCCGTAGACGGCCTCGACCGGGGTACCGGAGAGCGTGCTGAACGGCCGGTCGCGCTTGCCGGCCGCGTCGTAGCGGGCCTGCCACCGGGCGCGCCCGGCCGCGATCTGCTCGGCTTCCATGCCGCCGATACTACTGAACGACCGATAAGCAGGCCGGGGCCGCCAGTGTCTGTGGTCGGGTCAGCCGGTGGCGGATTCGCCGACCACGATCGCCTTCGTCTCGGGCAGGTAGGTCGCGGCCCGCGAGGCGTCGTCGCCGGCGTGGGCGTGCTCATCCACGTGGATATCGTCGACGACCACGTCCACCACGGTGACCTCCAGGCCGAGCAGGCTCTCCACCGCGCTGATCACCTTCTCGCGGACCTTCTCGGTCACCGAGAAGACCTGGAAGCCGTACTCCAGCACCAGCACGACCTCGATCTCGGCCTGCTTCCCCTCGAGCTTCACGCCGACGCCCTGCGCCGCACTCTCCTCGCCGAGGCGCAGCTTCTCCCGCACCGAGCTGAGGAACCGGGCGGTATCGCCACCCAGGTCGTACACCCCGGGTACGTCGCGCGCCGCGATGCCGGCGATCTTCTCGACCACCTCGTTGGCGATGGTGGTGGTACCCCGGTCGGCGGGCAGGGTGGCATTGTTGCGGATCCGGGTCACCAGGTTGCCGGCCGCGTCCCTGGTCGCCTCGTACGCCTTCCCGGCGGCCTCCTGCACCGCATCCTCCGCCTTCTCCAGCGCCTCGCCAGCCCGCTCCTTCACATCGTCCAATGTGGACGGTGGGATGCCGGCAGAGACGGGGCCCGACCCGGCACCGCCCGAAGCGTCAATCCTGGACGCGTCAACGCTCGAAGCCTCGACGCTGGGCGCGGCGGTGGTCGCCGGCTCGGTGCTCGCGGACGGTGCCGAGGCGGCGGACTGGTAGATGTTCCCGGTTCTCTGCGTGGGCGCCCCGGAAGCGACATCCGTCATGGTTTCTTCCCCCTCGTCGACGGGTCTGAGTGGCGAGCGCGAGCGTACCGCTAGGGCGCCAGCGGGGGAACGGTCCGCCGGCCACAGAGCACCGTCTACCAGGCGCGCCCGTACCCCCGGTCAGCCGGCGAGCAGCCGCGCGGCGGCGGCGTACGGGTCCAGCTCGCCCCCGGCCACCGCGGCGGCGAGCTTCGCCAGGTCGGCACCGGCGGGTACCACGCCCAGCCGCTCCCGCAGCTCGGCGATCGCGATCGCCTCGATCTCCGCCGCCGCCCGGGCCTGCCGGCGCCGGCCCAACTCGCCGTGGCGTACCAGCCAGTCCCGGTGCTTGGCGATCGCGGCGAGCAGGTCCGCCATCCCCTCGCCGCGGGCGGCCACGGTACGCACCACCAGCGGTCGCCACTGCCCCGGCGCGCGCTCGCCGAGCGCGAGCATCCCCTGGATGTCCTGGTACGCCGCGTCGACACCGTCCCGGTCCGCCTTGTTCACCGCGAAGATGTCACCGATCTCCAGGATCCCCGCCTTCACCGCCTGGACCGCGTCGCCCATGCCCGGGGCGAGCAGTACCACCGTGGTGTCCGCGAGGCTGGCCACGCCCACCTCGGCCTGCCCGACGCCGACCGTCTCCACCAGCACCACCTGGCACCCGGCGCCCTCCAGTACCCGTACCGCCTGCGGGGTGGCGGCGGCCAGCCCGCCCAGGTTGCCCCGGGACGACATGGAGCGGATGTAGACACCCGGGTCGGTGGCGTGCTCCTGCATGCGTACCCGGTCGCCGAGGATGGCGCCGCCGGTGAACGGGCTGGACGGGTCGACCGCGAGTACGCCGACCCGCTGGCCGTCGGCGCGCAGCAGCCGCACCAGTTCGCTGGTGGTGGTGGACTTGCCGACCCCGGGCGGGCCGGTCACCCCGATCACCTGCGCCGCGGCCGGCGCCCTACCGCCGCCCCCACTCAGTGCGGCGGCGATCTCCGGCAGCGCCGGGTCGCCATCCTCCACCAGGGAGATGAGCCGGGCCACCGCCCGCGCGTCGCCGTCCCGGGCCGCCCCGACCAGACCCGTGACGTCCCGGGGCGCGCGCGCGGTCACGCCGGTGCCGTCACGGTCGCGCCGGTACCCGCAGCAGCAGCGCGTCGCCCTGCCCGCCACCACCGCAGAGTGCCGCGGCGCCGGTACCGCCACCGCGCCTGCCCAGCTCCAGCGCGAGGGTCAGCACCAGCCGGGCCCCGGAGGCGCCGATCGGGTGACCGAGCGCGATCGCCCCGCCGTTGACGTTCACAATCTGCGGCGCTACCCCGAGCTGTTTGGTTGATTGGACGGCGACCGCGGCGAAGGCTTCATTGATTTCGATAAGATCTAGGTCCGCGATCTCCAAGCCCTGCTTATCCAGCGCGTGCCGGATCGCGTTGGCCGGTTGCTCGTGCAGCGAGTTGTCCGGCCCGGCCACGTTGCCGTGCGCTCCGATCTCGGCCAGCCAGGGCAGCCCGAGCGCCTCGGCCCGCGCCCTGCTCATCACCACCACGGCCGCGGCACCGTCGGAGATCGGCGAGGAGGTGCCGGCCGTGATCGTCCCGTCCGCCCGGAAGGCGGGGCGCAGCCGGGCCAGCGCCTGCGGTGTCGTCTCCGGCCGGATCCCCTCGTCCGTGTCGACCACGAGTGGATCGCCTTTGCGCTGCGGAATGCGTACGGCCTCGATCTCCTCGGCGAAGACACCGTTCTTCTGCGCCGCGGCGGCCCGCTGGTGGCTGCTCGCGCCGTACTCGTCCTGCTGCTCGCGGGTGATCCCGTACCGGGCGTTGTACCGGTCGGTCGACTCGCCCATCGATACCTGGTCGAAGGCGTCGGTCAGCCCGTCCAGCGCGGCGTGGTCCCGGATCGCGATGTCGCCGTACTTGTAGCCCTGACGCTGCCCGGGCAGCAGGCCGGGCGCCTGGCTCATCGACTCCATCCCGCCGGCGACCACGATGTCGAACTCACCCAGCCGGATCAACTGGTCAGCAAGGGCGATCGCGTCCAGGCCGGAGAGGCAGACCTTGTTCACCGACAGCGCCGGGGTGGTCATCGGGATGCCCGCACCAACCGCCGCCTGGCGGGCCGGGATCTGCCCGGCACCGGCCTGCAGCACCTGCCCCATGATCACGTACTGCACCAGGTCGGGCGACAGGCCCGCACGCCGTAGTGCCGCGGCGATGGCCACGCTGCCCAGCGCGGTCGCCGGCTGGTCGGCGAGATTGCCCAGCAGTTTGCCCATCGGGGTACGGGCACCGCTGACGATCACGGATGTCACGGTCATCCCTCCCGGTGGGCCGAACGGTCGTTCAGATCTCGTTCAGCCAGACTAGCGCCATGGAAGTACCACCCCCCACCGGTCTGCTCCGCATCGACCACGTCGGAATCGCGGTACCCGACCTCGCCGCCGCGATCGAGTTCTACCAACGCGTATTCGGCCTGCGCTGCGTGCACCAGGAGGAGAACGAGGAACAGGGAGTACGCGAGGCGATGCTCGCCGTGGGGCCGGAGGGCGCGGAAAGCACCGGCGGATCGATGCTGCAACTGCTCGCCCCACTGCGCCCGGACTCCACGATCGCTAAGTTTCTCGATCGCAGCGGGCCGGGTGTGCAGCAGGTGGCGTACACGGTCCGGGACATCGAGGCGACCACTGCCGCGCTGCGCGCACAGGGCCTGCGGGTGCTGTACGACCAGCCACGCCGGGGTACCGCCGGGTCCCGGGTGAACTTCGTGCACCCCAAAGACGCCGGTGGCGTACTCGTGGAACTGGTGGAACCGGCACCGGAGTGACAAGACGGATACTCGGCCTTGCGGAGGGGCAGGGTAGATCTGCGAGGATGTTCCAATGCCCCAACAGCAGCAGCCCTTGACGTTTTTCGAGGACGCCAACGGCACCAAAGAGTTCAGTACCGCGCTACGCGGATACGATCGCGCGCAGGTGGACGCACACGTCCAGCGGATGAATGGCGCCATGCTGCAGGCGGAGCAGGCGCGCGTCGAGGCGGAGCAGCGCCTGGGCGACGCGACCCGCCGGCTGCGGCAGGCGGAGCAGCGGATGTCGGCGGTGGAGCAGAAGCTCGCCGACACCAGCAAGCAACTGGAGGACAACACCCGGCCGACCCTCTCCGGCCTCGGTACCCGGGTGGAACAGATCCTCCGGCTCGCCGAGGAGCAGGCCAACGATCACCGCGGCGAGTCCAAGCGCGAGGCCGAGGGCATCGTCTCGGCGTCCCGCCTGGAGGCCAGGGAGATCACCGACAAGGCCCGCGCCGAGGCCGCCGCGATGAAGGCGAGCGCCGAGCGGGAGGCGAGCAACGCGCGCACCGCCGGCGAGCGCGAGGCCGCCGAGGTACGGGTACAGGCCCGCCGGGAAGCGGACACGTTGCGCGCCGACGCGGAGCGGGAGACCAAGCAGCTGCGCGCCGCGACCGCGCACGAGGTGGCCGAGCTGAAGGCGACCGTCGAGCGCGAGGTGTCCAGCCTGCGGGCCACCGCCGAGCGGGAGATCACCCAGCTGCGCGCCAAGGCCGCCCGCGAGGCGGAGGAGAAGCGGGCCGAGGCGACCAAGCTGCTCGCCGACGCGCGGGACAAGCGCGACAAGGACCTGCAGGCTCTGCAGCTGGAGTTGGCCGAGCGCAGGGAGACCGCGGAACGCGACGAGTCGCAGCGGCACGCGGCCGCGGTCGCCGCGACGCAGAAGCTGGTCGGCGAGGCCGAGCTGCGCGCCCGCAACGCGGAGGAGCGGGCCAAGGAGATCGAGCATCGGGCCGAGGCCCGGCGGGTCGATTCCGAGCGGCACGCCACGGAGACCATCGAGAAGGCCAAGGCGCTGGCCGACCGCACTCTCAACGAGGCCCGCGCGGAGGCGCACCGGCTGGTCAACGAGGCCCGCAGCGAGGCGCAGTTGACCACGGGCAACGCCCGCCGCGAGGTGGAGGAGCTGACCCGGCAGAAGGAAGCGGTAACCTCGCAGCTGGGACAGATGCTTTCTGGCCTTGCGGGCATCGTGCCCGGTGTCGTTGCCGCCGCCGGCGCTCCGGACAAGGGCGAGAAGAAGTCCGAGCCCAAGGACGGCAAGGTGACGGCGTAGCCGCGCGGAACTGGTGTAAGGGCTTGACTGCAAGGGTCTACGCACGTCCCGTCGCGTTCGGGTCGAACCCGAGCGAGACGGGACATTGCGTGTGAGGATGGGGTCTATGGTGCACGGCGGAGACCTGTTCGGTCTTGGCGAAGGGCTAGCCTCCGAACCTGGCTTTGAAACCGCCTTTCGCGGCTACAACAGGGAACAGGTCGACCAGCACGTCCGCATGATCGAGGCGGAGATCGCCGCGCTCGCCGCCGAGCGGGAGAACGCGTACGACCAGGTGCAGGCGCTCTCCGCGCAGGTACACCAACTGAACCTGGAGATCGCCGAGCTGCGGCGGCGCGGCAACGCGCGGATCGAACAGGTCAGCTTCGACCACCTCGGGCAACGGGTGGCGCAGATCCTCTCGACCGCTGAAGAGGAGGCCCGGTCGATCCGCGGCAACGCGGTCAGTGACATCGACAAGCAACGCGAAGAGGCGGAGCGGTTGCTGGCCGACGCTCGCGAGCAGCACGCGCAGGCGATCCGCGACTTCGAGGCGGCACTGGCGGCACGGCGCGCGGAGGAGGAGCGGATCGCCGGCGAGCGGCGCACCATGATCTCCGCCGAGATCTCCGCCGGCCAGGAGTACGCCGCCCGGCTGCGTACCGAGGCGGACACGATGAAGGCCAAGGCGCACCAGGACGCCCGGCGGATCACCGAGGCGGCGGCGGCGCAGGCCGAGCAGATGCGGGCCGAGACCGAGGCGTACGTACAGCACCAGCGGGCCCAGGTCGACCAGGAGAGCGTGACCCGCCGCGCGTCCCTTGAAGCCGAGCTGAAGCAGCTGCGCGGCCAGGCCGACCAGCTCGGCACGACGGCGAAGGCGCGGGGCGAGCAGGAAGGCCGGCGGATCCTCGAAGAGGCGCGGCAGCAGGCCGAGTCCGCACTGAGTGTCGCCCGCACGCAGGGCGAGCGGATCGTGGCCGAAGCCCGGCGGCAGGCCGACCTCGCCCAGCAGCAGGCGGCTGACGCGGCGGCAC
>JAFMQQ010000611.1 GCA_017354595.1 Micromonosporaceae bacterium | reverse complement strand
GCACCGCGTTGACCACCGCGGCCGGGGAGCCCACGGTGGCCGACTCGCCCACGCCCTTCGCGCCGATCGGGTGGTGCGGCGAGGGGGTCACCGTCTCGCCGAGCTCCCACGACGGGCACTCGATCGAGGTGGGGATCAGATAGTCCATAAAGGACGCTCCCAGGTGGTTGCCGTCCTCGTCGAAGGCCATCAGCTCCATCAGCGCCATGCCCACGCCATCGGCGAGTCCACCGTGGACCTGACCCTCCACAATGGTCGGATTGACCCGCACCCCGCAGTCGTCGACGGCGATGAACCGGCATACCTTCACCTGCCCGGTACCCGGGTCCACATCCACCACGCAGATGTACGCGCCGAACGGGTAGGTCAGGTTCGGCGGGTTGTACACGCAGGTGGCGTCCAGGTGCCCCTCCACGCCCTCGGGCAGTTCCAGGTTGGAGTGGGCGGCCAGGGCGATCTCCTGGATCGTCCTGCCCGCCGCCGGATCGCCGCGCACTGCGAAGCGACCCACGCCGTTGTCGGCCCGGCCCCATTCCAGGTCGTCCGGGGAGACCTCCAGCATGGCGCTGGCCACGATGCGCGCCCGCTCGCGTACCTTGCGGGCGACCACGGCGGTCGCGGCGCCGGAGACCGGGGTGGAGCGGGAACCGTAGGTGCCGAGCCCGAACGGGGTCTGGTCGGTGTCTCCGTGTACCACCTCGATATCGTCGGGCGAGATGCCCAGCTCCTGCGCGACGATCTGGGCGAAGGTGGTCTCGTGCCCCTGCCCCTGCGACTGCACCGAGATCCGCAGCACCGCCTTGCCGGTCGGGTGTACCCGCAGCTCGGCCCCGTCGGCCATGCCCAGGCCGAGGATGTCCATGTGCTTGCGCGGCCCGGCGCCGACCGCCTCGGTGAAGAAGCTGATCCCGATGCCGGTCAGCGTCCCGGGTTCGCCGGCCGCGCGCCGCTCGCGTTGCGCCGCCTGCTCCGCGCGCAACTGCTCGTACCCGACCATCTCCATCGCCAGGCGCAGCGCCCGCGGGTAGTCGCCGGAGTCGTACTCCCACCCGGTTGCGCAGGTGTACGGGAACTGCTCCGGTCGCAGCAGGTTCTTCATCCGCAGCTCGCCCGGGTCCACCTTCAGCTCGTAGGCGAGTACGTCGACGATCCGCTCGATGACGTACGCCGCCTCGGTGACCCGGAACGAGCAGGCGTACGCGACTCCACCGGGTGCCTTGTTGGTGTAGACACCGGTGACCGAGCAGTGCGCCGATTCCAGGTCGTACGAGCCGGTGAAGACGTGGAAGAAGCCGGCCGGGAACTTGGTCGGCTGGGCGGTGCCGTTGAACGCACCGTGGTCGGCGAGCACCTTCACCCGCACCGCGCGGATCTTCCCCTCCCTGGTCGCCGCGATCTCGGCCCGCATGTGGTAGTCGCGGGCGAAGGAGGTGCTCATCAGGTTCTCCGAGCGGTCCTCCATCCACTTCACCGGCTTGCCGGTGAGGATGGAACCCACGATCGCGCAGACGTACCCGGGATAGATGCCCACCTTGTTGCCGAAGCCGCCACCGATGTCCGGCGAGATGACCCGGATCTTGTGCTCCGGCAAGCCGGCCACGAGCGCGTAGACGGTGCGGTGCGCGTGTGGCGCCTGGGTGTTGCACCAGATGGTCAGCTTGCCGGTTATCTTGTCGAAGTCGGCGATCGCGCCACAGGTCTCCAGCGGCGCCGGGTGCACCCGCGGGTAGAGGATGTCCTGCGCGACCACGACCTGGTCGGGCGAGGCCTGTGCCTGCGCGAAGATGGCGTCGGTCTTCGCCTTGTCGCCGGCGTCCCAGTCGAAGATGTGATTGTCGGTCTTGCCTTCCTTGTCATCCCGGATGACCGGGGCGCCGGGCTCCATCGCGCGCTTGGCGTCCACAATGGACGGAAGCTCCTCGTACTCCACCTGGATGAGCTCCAGCGCGTCCCGGGCGGCGTACCGGTCCTCGGCGACCACGAAGGCGACTTCCTGGCCCTGGAAGCGAACCTTGTCGGTTGCCAGCACCGCCTGGGTGTCGTACGACAGGGTCGGCATCCAGGCGAGGTTGAGCCCGGCGAGTGTCTCGCCGGTGATGACCGCCTTCACCTTCGGATGCGCCTCGGCCGCCTTGGTGTCCACCGACAGGATGCGGGCATGCGCGTACGGGCTGCGCAGTACCGCGCCGTGCAGCATGCCGGGTAGCTTCACATCGTCCACATAGGTACCGTGGCCGCGGGTGAACCGGGCATCCTCCTTGCGGTGCATCCGACCGAAGCCGATCGGTGCGGTCGCCGGCTCGCCGGTCGTAGGTTCGTCTACAGTGGTCATTTCGCCTCCACGGCGGCGATTGTGTCGGCGGTGGTCATTTCGCCGCCACCTCCTCGGCCGGGGTTGGGTGCTCGGCCGCCCAGCGGATCGACCGGACGATGTTCTCGTACCCGGTGCACCGGCACATCTGACCGGAGATGGCCTCCCGGATCTCCGCCTCGGACGGGTCGGGGTTGTGGTCCAGCAGCCAGCGTGCGGTCAGCATCATGCCGGGCGTACAGAATCCACATTGGAGCCCGTGGCAGTTTGTGAAGCCCTGCTGGACCGGATCCGGTCCGTGCTCAGTCTCCAGGCCCTCGACCGTGCGCACCGCGTGCCCGTCGGCCATTACCGCCAGCACCGTGCAGGACTTGACCGGCGTGCCGTCCAGCCACACGACACACACGCCGCAGTTGGAGGTGTCGCAACCCCAGTGGGTACCGGTCAGGCCGAGCTCGTCCCGCAGGAAATGCACCAGCAGCAGCCGGTTGCTCACCTCGCCGGTGTGATCGACCCCGTTTA
>JAFMQQ010000126.1 GCA_017354595.1 Micromonosporaceae bacterium | reverse complement strand
CAGGTCGGAGGAGTGCCAGGTGACCGTGATCGTCTGCGACTCGCCCGGCCACAGGGTGATGTCGTTGCCGGTCCAGATGGAGGACTGCAGCTCGTTGTCGCCGGACAGCTCGGTACCCGACCCGGTGCCCCGACGGATGTCCGCCCGCAGGAAGAATCCAACCGTCGGCGCAGACGAAGTGTTGGCGATGGTGACGGTCGTCAGCCGGTCGGCACCGGCCGGGCCGTCCTGGCTCACCGTCGTGGCGGTCGCGCTGACCGTTGCCGGTGGCAGGCTCTGCAGGGCCTGCAGGTTGGCGTACGACTTGACGCTCGCCTGTGGACTGCCGATCGTCTTGTTCCAGTTCACGACGTCCGGCTTGGTCGGCTGCCAGTACACGTTGCGGTCCACCACCGCGCCGTTTCGCCGCAGCAGTAGTTCGACGAAGTAGACGGTATTGGGGGCGGTCGGCACCGTTGGGGTCAGCACGTTGCCCTGCACCTGCTGGCTGGCGAGCGTGATGGTGCCCGACGTGCGGTCGTCGAGCAAGGCGCCGGCCGTGTTGTAGACCTTCGCCTCAACGGTCAGTCCGGCCTGGCTCGTCGCCCCGAGGTTGTCCACCGTCACGGTGCCGTCGTCGAGCGTGTAGATCGCGTGTACCGGCCGGTTGGCGGTCTGTACGCCGAAGTATGCGCCGGCCTGGTCGCCATCGTTGTTGTACAGCGACCACAACAGCGTCGGCCAGCCCTTGTTGAGCTGCCAGTAGATCGTGCCGGTGGACGGGGCGGCACTTCTTGTCGAGTGGTCGATGAACGCCTCGAACTGTGCCCGGGTGTTCTCGTAGTTGGCGACCTGCGCCTGTTCGACGTACTGGTTGAGGCTCGACCAGGCGCCGTACCGGTTGCTGATGGAGGTGTCGAGGTTGTACAGGGTGCCGAAGGCGTACCCGGTGTGCTTCGTGCCCTCGTAGTTGGCGTGGTACTGGTTCGCGCCCGGGTCCTGCCACAGGGCGGCCTGGTCGGCCGCGGAGAGGAAGCGGTTGATGGAGTCCAGCGTCGGCACCGTGTCGCCGGCACTCTGCTCGCTGTCGTACCCCCAGGCGCCGCCCGAGTTGGTGAGGTCACCCCCACCTGAATGCGTGGTGTCGTACCAGTAGCTGGGCGGCACCCAGTCGTACGGCCCTTCTTTCTCGCCGGCGGCACCCAGTTGCGGGCTGCTCTTGTACTCGGCCGAACTGATGAACGGGCCGGCGTAGTCCGCGGCGGCGAAGCCCTGCAACGCCAGCGATTCCTGGGCGGAGGTCGGCGCGTTGTCGCTCCACTGGAAGCTGAACACCGCCGGGTGGTTGCGCAGCGTCTGGCCAAGGGTCTGTGCCGACAGCTGGTAGGTCGCGCTGTCCGCGCTGCCGTAGCTGGTCGCTTCCCAGAAGTCGCAGCACTGGTAGCCGGCGTTGACCAGGATGCCGGCCGCGTCCATCTGCTGGTAGAAGTCGTCCGGCATGAGATGCCCCTCCAGCCGGATGGTGTTGACGCCCAAGGCCTTCATCAGCGCAACCTGCTTGGCCATGTCGGCGGCCGAGTAGCGCAGGAACAGGTCCGGGTCGAAGCCGCCACCGCGGATGACGATCGGCACATTGTTGATCCTGAACTGCCGTACCCCGTCCGGCGCCATCGGGGAGGCGCCGACCAGCGACGAGGTCACGGTACGGATACCGAATGTCTCGCTGGTCGAGTTGAGCACGGTGCCGCTCTGCGAAACCGACGTCGCCAGCGTGTACAGAGGCTGGGCGCCGAGCTGGTACGGCCACCACAGCTGCGGGTTCGCGATGGTCAGGCTCGGGAATGTGGCCGGGGTGAACGACACCGTCTGGGTGGTGTTCGCCGGCACGGTCACGGTCTGCGTCAAGGTGACAGGTGAACCGGAGGGTGGGGTTACGGTGGCCGATACCAACCCGGTCTGCGGCGCGGCCGACGTGTTGGTGATGTCGGTCCTGACCGTCAGCGCCGAGCTGCTGAGGTCCGCGGCCGTGTCCGGGATGGCGTGAGCGTTCCCATCCACCAGCGCGCCGCCGGTCTGCAACTGCACCGGGAACTGGATGCCGGTGTTGTTGTCCGGCGGAATCTGCGACCAGTCCACGTTGTCCAGCGTCAGCATCGTGAGCGGGTTGTTCGGGTACACCTGGATCGCCACCGAGTTGGTACCCGCGACAAGCAGGCTGGTGATGTCGAAAACCCGTCGAGCGTAAGCGCCGGCGACCGTGGCCGAGGTCGCCACCTGTGTCCCGTTGACCCACACGTCGGCCCTGCCGACCACACCGTTGACGATCAGCTTCGCGTTCTGCCCGGCAGGTGGCGCAGCGAAATCCGTCCGGTACCACCACGGCACCGAGAACTGCGCGATGGTGTCCGGGCCTCTCCTGGTCATCTGCCCGAAGCAGGTCTGCATGTTGTTGGAGAAGAACACGTCCGGGCAGCCGCCGTTCTGCAGCAGCGCGTTGATTTCGGTACCCGGAGCCCCGGCGTCGTCGGTGGCTACGCTGAGCCAGCCCGTTGTGGAGAAGCCAGGTGTGGAGATCTGCGCCCCCGACTGGCTGGCCGTCGCGCTGGTGAGAACCTTCCAGCCGCCGGCAGTCCCGAGATCGGTCACGGCGCTCGACCCGGTCGACGGCACCGAATCGGCCACGCTGACGTACTGGGCGGCCCGCGCCGGCCGTCCGACCACGCCGGCATTCGCCAATGACGCGGCCGCGACGAGGGCCACCGCGGCGACCAACCACTTCGCTCTCTTCATGACCTGCGCCCTCCGATCGACTACGGCGCAACGGCCGGCATCGGCATGTCACCCCGCCGCGGTACCCCGGGACCGCCACGGCGGAGGGCCTGCCCACCTGTTAGGAAGGTAGAGCCATAGATAGACATGCGCAAGCGCATGGTTGACGGCTGATGATACGCCGCCGCCGAGCCCGCTGGCCGTCCACTGTGGACGAGGCTGCGATCATCGCGCGGGCCGCAGGCGGGTCTCGGCCGGGCGCCGGGCCGATCTAGTGCACCGGCCAGGCAACGTCGAAGACCTCGTCCTGGTCGGCTGCGGCGAAGAAGTCCCGCCAGTACGTCTCGCGCGGCGCGGCGGCGATCCCCAGTCCCTGCTGTTTCGCCCACGCCTCGCCGGCCAGGTACGCCTCGCCGATCCGGCCCTGCACGACCAGCGCCTTGGTCACCCGGGTGTACGCCTCCCGGTGCGCCGGGATGGTCCGGGTGGCCGCACCGGCCGGCGCCTGCACCCCGGCACGCAGCGGCACGCAGACCTCCACCTGCGTCGGCCCCTCATGCGGGTCGCCCTCGTAGATGACGATGAAGACGGCCTGTGGCTCCCCCTCGCGCAGCAGGTACGGCTGATCCGCGGTGGTCGCCGCGGCCGACCCGGCCGCGGCGTGCACCCGGCCCATCGCACCGGGTAGCCACTTCTCCAGTTCGGTCTGGTCGACCAGGCCCTGTTCGGTGACCACCACCTGCTCGGGTACCTCACGCATCCGTACGTCCACCGCACGCTCCTCCCGCTTCCGGCTTTCCGGCCATCGTGCACCCGGCCCCAGGGGCAGGGTCAACCCATCCCGGGTGGGGCACCCGGGCCCCCGCGACCGTGGCGCCCGGCGGGCATGCGTTCGTACACTGTGGAGAGTGGTGCCAACCGCGCCGCCGGGGCGACGGGTCAGCGGCGGGCTCCCGCGCCGTCCGGGTTCTCCGGGACAACGGCGGTTGCCGTTACCAGATCCCAGACCCGGTCCATGCCAGCGGACAGACACCCGTCGACCACGGCGTCCACCCCCAACGCGCTGACCCGTAACTCCGGCAGGACCGGGGCGATGGTGCGCAGCTGCTGAGCGACCGCGTCGAGGAAGCCCGCCGCCTGCCCAACCCCGCCGCCCAGCACGACCAGATCGGGATCGACAACCGTGACCACCGCACAGATCGCCCGCGCTACCAGCAGCGCCTCCTGCGCGACCACTCTCGCCGCCCTCCTGTCGCCCCGCTGCGCCGCATCGAAGACGTACCGCGCGGTGACGGGCCCGGCCAGACCGGCTGCGCGGGCGGCGCGCACGATGCCGGCTGCCGACGCCGCGGCCTCGAAGCTGCCGCGCTTGCGAGCGTCGCGGGCGTCCATGCCGCGACCCCGGTCTACCGGCAGGTACCCGATCTCGCCAGCGGCCCGGTGCGCGCCGCGGTGTAGCCGTCCGTTCATCACCAGGCCCATACCGATGCCGGAGCCGACCGAGACGAACGCGAAGCTCTCCACGCCGCGCCCGTGGCCATGGGCGCGTTCGGCGAGCGCGGCGGCGTCGACGTCGTTTTCGACCGCGAAGGCGGGGCCGAATGCCCGGCGGAGTTCGGCCAGAACGCTCGGCTTGTTCCAGCCGGGAAGCGCGCCGGCCAGTACCAGCGCATCGCGTTGCGGATCGTAGATGCCGGGGCTGCCCAGGACGGTCTGGGTGAGGTCGCCGCGCTTGACGCCGACTTCTGTGCAGAGCATGTCGGCGAGCTGGACGAGTTGGGCCAGCCGGCTCGCGGCGCTCGTACCCCGCGCCCTGACCGACGCCTTCGCTCGTACCGCACCGGTGAAATCACTGATCGCACCGCGGAGGAAGTTGCGGCCGACGTCAAGGGCGAGCACGAACGCGGCATCCGGGTGCAGTTCGTAGAGCAGGGCGGCCGGGCCGGGCAGCCCGGAACGGACACCGGTGGCGCGTACCAACCCGGCCCGTTCCAGCGCCGCCAACGCGAGGGAGACGGTGTTCTTCGACAGGCTGGAGATCCTGGCCAGGTCGGCGCGCGAGATGCCGTTCGCGCGCCGGACGTGTTCCAGCATCAGGCGCTCGTTCATCGCGCGGATGAGTTGCGGGCGTCCCGGCGCGCCGCCTCCGGCGAGCGTTGTCACCCTCGTCCTCCGTTGCGGTGCTGAGATCGATCGTCGGCCGGAAGACCTTGCACCCCGGGGCCGATTGGTAGTCTACTTTCCTAACAAACCCGGGTCGAGCGCCGGCGCGAGGAGTTGCATATGGACTCGGCGGTCGTGTTCGAACCCGATGCTGGTGGCGCGCCCGCGGTCGCGCGAGGTCGCACCGCAGCCCACTGCGCCCGACTGGTCAGCCTTCCCCCGGCCACCAGGCTGAGCCAGCGGCGCCGAACCTTGCCCTCCAATGGACCGGTCCAGCCGGCGCGACGGCCGGCCCCGCTGAACTTCAGAGAACCCCAAGGAAGGGACCGTCAGGATGAGGCGTTCCAGAACGCTCGCGGTCCTCATCGCCGCGAGCATGCTCATGACGGCGTGCGGATCCAAAGACAACCCCTCAGCTAGCGCCACCGCAGGCGGCGCGGCCACCACACACAAGCAGGGCGGCACGGTCACCATCGCCAACGTGCAGGGCCAGACCTGGACCTGCCAGTTCAACCCCTTCAATCCCGCGGTCAACACGCTGTCTGAGGGCTTCGTGTACGAGCCGCTCATCTTCGTGAACCTGCTCAAGGACCAGGCCGAGACACCGATGCTCGCGTCCTCGTACAAGTGGAGCGACGACAAGAAGTCCATCGTCTTCACCATCCGGGACGGCGTGAAGTGGAACGACGGCCAGGCCTTCAGCGCCAACGATGTGGCGTTCACCTTCAACCTGATGAAGAAGACGCCGGCGATCGACCTGTACTCGCTGTGGACCGGTGCCGGCCTGCAGAGCGTGGTGGCCAGCGGCAACCAGGTCACCATGACCTTCAAAGCGGCGGCCGGCCCGTACTTCTTCAACTTCGCCAACCAGGTGAGCATCGTGCCGGAGCACATCTTCTCCACCGGCGACGCGGCGGCGCATCCGGACACCTGGGCGGACACCAACCCGGTCGGTACCGGGCCGTTCAAGGTGGATCCGTGCTCGGCCAACAACATCCAGTACACCGCGAACCCGAGCTACTGGCAGCCCGGCAAGCCGTACATCCAGAAGGTTGAGTACCCGGCGTACCTGGACAACGGGCCGGCCAACCTCGACCTGGCCGGCGGCAAGGCGCAGTGGGGTAGCCAGTTCATCCCGAACATCAAGCAGTTCTACCTGAACCGGTCGAAGGAGAACCACACCTGGTCGCCGCCGGTGACCACCGTGGCCCTCTACCCCAACCTCGACAGGTCGCATCCGGGCACCAGCAATCTCGCCGTACGCCAGGCGATCGCCCTGGCCATCGACCGCGGCCAGGTAGCGCAGATCGGTGAGGGCGGCCAGCAGCCGGCGGCCAACCAGACCGGCGTGGTTACCCCGACGTTCAACAAGTACTTCGACGGTGCCGCGCTCGCCTCGGCCGGATACGACAAGCCGAACGTCGACAAGGCGAAGCAACTGATGTCCGGCGCCGGGTACTCGACCTCGAACCCGCTGAAGCTATCGGTCATCACCGTCACCGGGTACACCGACTGGGACGCCTCGCTCGCCGTCGTCAAGCAGGCGCTGGCGCCGATCGGCATCGACCTGACCATCGACGACCTGGCCCAGCAGACCTATGACGACAAGCTCTACAAGGGCGACTTCGACCTGGCCTACTACGGCCAGCCCGGCGGGCCCACGCCGTACTACGAACTGCGCCAGATCCTCTACTCCAAGAACTCCGCGCCGATCGGTCAGGACGCCAGCTACAACTACGAGCGGTACAACAACCCGGAGGTGGACAAGCTCTTCGAGCAGTACGCGACCGCCGACGATGCCGGCCAGGTGGCCATCATCAAACAGGTCGAGGCCGCGATGCTCCGCGACATCCCGATCATCCCGACCACCGAGTCGGTCGACTGGTTCCAGTACAACACCGCGGACATCCAGGGCTGGCCGACACCGGACGACCCGTACGCGCAGCCGGCCGCATTCAACGTGCCGGACACCGGGCAGGTGCTGCTGCACCTGTGGTCTAAGAAGGCACAGTAGGAACCTCCTAAGTAGACAGTGACGAGCATCGGGAGCCACCCATGAGGTATCTGCTGCGAAGGCTGGGTTTCTTCGTGCTCACCTTGTGGGTGGCCCTGACGCTGAACTTCTTCATCCCGCGGTTCATGCCGGGCAGCCCGCTGCAGGCCCTGCGTGACCGCACCCACAACAGGCTCTCCCCGGCGGCCCTGGAGCAGATGCTCACCTCGTTCGGGTACAAGCCGAATGAGAACATGGCCGCGCAGTACCTGGACTACCTGAAGAACATGTTCACCGGCGAGTGGGGCGTCTCGATCGGCCAGAACCTGGGCGAGCCGGTGAGCCGGATCGTGCTTCAGGCGCTGCCGTGGACCCTCGGGATGGTCGGCATCGCGACGATCCTGGGTTTCGTCCTCGGTACGTTCGCCGGCATCGTCGCCGGGTGGCGGCGCGGGGGGACCCTCGACGCGATACTGCCGTCGGTGTTCGTGGTCACCTCGGCCCTGCCGTACTTCTGGGTGGGGCTGCTGCTCATCCTGGTCTTCTCGATCTGGACCAACGGGCTGCTGCCCAGCGACTTCAACTACGACACGAGCCTGCAGCCGGCATTCACATCCGAGTTCATCGGGGATGTACTGCGGCATGCGATCCTGCCGTCCGCGACCATCGTGGTGACCACCGTGGGCGGCTGGGTGCTGACCATGCGGAACAACATGATCACCACGTTGGCCGAGGACTACGTCCGGATGGGCCGGGCGAAGGGGCTCTCCAACCGGCGCATCATGCTCAACTACGCGGCGCGCAACGCGTTCCTGCCCAACCTCTCCGGCTTCGCGATGTCGCTGGGCTTCGTCATCGCCGGCGCGATCCTGGTCGAGTACGTGT
>JAFMQQ010000125.1 GCA_017354595.1 Micromonosporaceae bacterium | reverse complement strand
GCCGGACGGCGGTGGCGGTGCGCGCGCTGGAGACCGGCGTTCTGGCCGGCACCGGGCCGGCGAGCGAGGCGGGCGCCGAGCCGGTCGCGCCAGATGAAGATGGCGGCCGATAGCGATGGCGGCCGATAAAGATTAGGTCATCTGCCGCGTTACAAGCGGCTGGCGGCGGGCCGAGACTCCCAGCGTGGCAAGAGCAGAGACGCACCGGCGATGAGCGACGCGACCGGTCCGCAACCCGACGCAGCGGAGGACACGCCGCCCGCCGTCGAGCCCGAGGCACCGCCGACCACCGGTACGGCCGGCGATCCGGCCGGCTCCGGCGCGGACGACGTCGCGCCGCCGAGCGGCACTTACGAACCCATCTAACGCAGACAGCATTGGGGGTGCAGCCCATGGCCGGGTTTCGCCGATGGCGGCAGGCCGCAGGCAGCCGGGCGTCGTCCGCCTGGCGTAGTTTCCGGGTGCGCAGCCGGCGCAGCCAGGCCGGCCTGATCGCGGTGGCACTGGTGCTACTGGCCGGGACCGTCACCGGAGTCAGCGTCGCGGTCACCGCCGGCTCGGCCCGGCAGCCAGCCACGGACGCCGCGAACAGGCAGCCACCCTCCTCCGTCACGGTCGCCCTGGCCACCGGTGACCGGGTACAGGTCGACTCGACCGGCGCGGGGTACTCGGCGACGGGGTACTCGGCGAACGGGGCGCCGGTACCGGCCACAGCCGGCGGCGGGAGCTTCGTGGAGTACACCGAAGGCAAGGACCAGTACGTGGTCCCGGCCGAAGTGGTGCCGTACCTGCACTCCACAGTGGACCCGCGGCTGTTCGACGTGACCTACCTGGCGAAGGCCGGACTGGTGGCCGGCAAGGCCGGCGGAGTACCGGTCACCGTCACCTACGCCAGCGGTACGGCGGCGCCGGCCGCGCTGCCCGGCCTGACCGTCGGCAAGCGTACCGGCAACACCGCGAGCGCGACCCTGGACCGGGCGCAGTCGGCGAAGCTGGGCCAGGCACTGGCCGACCAGTGGCGCGCTGTCCGGAGTGGACAGTCCACGCTCCCGGTCGGCACACTGCCCGGCATCAGCCGGATCGCTCTGTCCGGCACGGCGGCCGGCGACGCGGCCCCACCAGCCGGCGCGCAGCAACCCGCGGCGGGCTCGGCGGGGCTGCCGTTCCATACGCTCACCCTGAAGTTCATCGACCTGACCGGTGCGCCGGGAAGCTTCTTCGGCGCGGTGCAGAACGTCGACGATCTCGGCCGGGCCAACTCGCTGGTCAACAGCAGCGCAACCCTGCTCACCGGTACCGGCTCGTTCAGCGTCAGCGTGCCGGCCGGCACGTACAGCCTGGAGTTCAGCGTGCTGACCCCGCACGCCAGCGACCCGGGCTTCGACACCGCGCTGGTGGTCAAGCCGCAGGTCATCGTCGACGCCGACCAGACGGTCAGCCTCGACGCGCGTACCGCCGTCCCGTACCAGGCGAACTCCGACCGGCCGATCCCGGCTACCACCCGTACCGATGCCTTCAACTTCAGCCGGCTCAGCGCCACCGGCGGCGCGCTCGGCGTCGCGGGCAAGGGCGCCACAGGCGGCCTCCTCTGGAAGATCTACGCCATCTCGCCTCCACCGGTTCCGGGGCTGATCTCGTCCCGGCTGCTGGCCACTCCAACCGCACCGGTGACCGAGGGCGGGTTCGGCTTCGCCGCAACCACTATGCTGGCCAACACGATCGGTGGCGACCAGGGCCAGGATCCGGCGTATATCTACGACTTTCCCAGCGCCGGCCGCATCCCGTCATCGTTGACATACACCGTCCCGTCCGCGGACCTAACCACCGTCCACGAACACATCTACGACAGCCCGACAAACCGCTGCAGCAGGACCGACGATCCGGGCCCGAATGTCAACCAGCTCCTCAACGGCCGGATCTGGGCGGCCACGGACTGGGGTTTCTCGGTAACGGCCGGCAGCCGTACCGACTACTGGTACACCAGCGACCCCAAGCTGGACCTGTGGGAGCCCACACTCAACGCCGCCAAGGACTGCCCCGAGCAAGCGCTCCGGCGCACCGCTGGCCCTCGCCGACTCAGCCACGGCGGACAGATCAGCGAGGACTGGAACAAGGCGCCGCTGGTGCCCGCCCCCGTCGCGCCCTTCACCGACGGGCAGGACCCCCTGACCTGGGTGTTCCAGAACGACCCGAACTTCCCGAACGACCTGACCCGCTTGGCCTGCCCGGCCTGCCGGCAGGACAACAACGGCCTGCTGTACCTGACCCGCCGCGGCGATTCCGTGCCGACCCATTACACGTGGCAGTTCTACGGCTTCGCTGATCAGTCGTCGAAGGTGTGGTTCTACCGCGACGGGGCGCTGGCGCTCACCTCCGACGCCGAGTTGGAGGGCTGGTTGCTTCCGGTCAACCTCAACCTGGCCATGCTGCCGGCGCCGGCGACCTACAGGCTGGACTGGATCTGGGCCAGCCCGGCCGACCCGGCCGCCACCACCGAGACGGACTGGACCTTCCGATCCAGCCCGACCGACCCGGCCGCGAAGCTGCCGCCGGAGGAGCAATGCGCGCCGGACGCCAGCCGCGCCTGCTCCTTCCTGCCGCTGCTGTTCCTCACCTACGACCTGGCACTGGACGACCAGAACCGGGCGAGCGCCGGAGCACCCTTCACCATCACCTTCACCGTCGGTGCACAGCAGCACGCGCCGGCACCAACCAATGTCTCTACGACCGTCTCGGTCTCCTTCGACGACGGCAAGACCTGGTCCGACCCGCAGCCCGCCGACATGAAGAACGGCGAGTTCAGCACCACGATCAACCATCCACCCCTCGGCGAGACGACCGGCTATGCGTCACTGCGGGTCGTTGCGCACGACGGCGCCGGAAACGCGGTTACCCAGACACTTATCCGCGCCTATGGGCTGGCTGACTAGGCGCTGAGGGAAGGAGCGACCCATGGCCCACAAGAGACGGGCCCACAAGAGACGGACGGTACGCCTTGGTCTGGTCGTAGCCGCACTTGCCGCCAGCACGGCGGCCTCCGGCACCGCCGCCGCCGACCCGGCCGTGCCCGCCCCGTCCAGCCCTCCGGCCCGCTCGAGTGCCGCGACCGTGGCGGATCCGCAGCGAGTCTGCGGCCTGCCGGTGTCCGGCCGGATGGCCTGCCTGGCGCTCCTGCTCGGCGCGCTGTCCGCGCAGCCAGCGACCGGTCATGCCGGCGCGCAGCCCGGCGTGACCGCGCCGTTCACCACGCATCCGTTCACCGCAGCCGACCTGCAGTCCGCCTACCAGTTGCCCTCGGCGTTGCTCGGCGCGCGGCAGACGATCGCCATTGTGGACGCCTACGACGACCCCAACGCGGCGAAGGATGTGGCGGTCTACCGGGCGACCAACCAGTTGCCCGCCTGCGACGCCGACTTTCCGTGCTTCCGCAAGGTCGACCAGCGCGGCGGCATCCAGTACCCGCCGACCGACTCGGGCTGGGCGGTGGAGATTTCGCTGGACCTGGACATGGCCTCCGCGGCGTGTCCCAACTGCCAGCTCCTGCTGGTCGAGGCCGACGACAACACCGTCGAGAATCTCGCGGCCGCGGTGGATGAGGCGGTGGCACTGGGCGCGGACGTGATCTCCAACAGCTACGGCACGCTGGAGTACAGCAGCGAGGTCGGCTCGCTCGGCCCGCACTTCGACCACCCTGGCGTCGCCCTGGTGGCCTCGAGCGGGGATTCCGGCTTCGGCGTCGCGGTACCGGCGGCACTGCCCGGCGTGGTCGCGGTCGGCGGCACCACCCTCTTCCCCGACGGCAGCGCGCGGGGTTGGGGGGAGACCGGATGGTCCGGCGCCGGCTCGGGCTGCTCCGCGTATGTGGCCAAGCCGCGCTGGCAACACGACCAGCTCTGCGGCATGCGCAGCGTGGCCGACGTGGCCGCGGTCGCCGACCCGCGTACGCCGGTGGCGGTGTACGACACCTTCGGGCAACCAGGCTGGGTGGCAGTCGGCGGCACCAGCGTCGCGGCTCCGCTGGTCGCTGGCGTGTACGCGCTCGCCGGCAACGCCGGCACCATCGAACCGGCGCAGTATCTCGGCGCTCACCCGCAGCGCCTCAACGATGTGGTCGCCGGCGCCAACGGCGACTGCGGCGGCGGCTACCTGTGCCACGCGGGAAACGGCTACGACGGCCCCACTGGATGGGGTACCCCCGACGGCATCGGCGCCTTCTGAAGCGGCGCGGATGCAGCCAGGACGGAGGAGTTTTATGGACGTCAGGAGAATCCTGACCGGCGCGGCGACGGTGGGTCTGCTCGTCGCTCTCGGCGGTGCGGTCCGCCCACCGAGCGCGGTGGGCTTGGCCGGCGGCGGGGCTGACTGCGGCCTCGGCGGCGGGAAGTGCCCCGGCCGGGCCGCCGCGGTCACCGCGGATCTGCTGAGCGCCACCGGCCAGGTCCCGGCCGGATGCACGCCGACGTGGAAGAGCGTGGCCGCACCGGACTGGCTCGGCTCGCAGGTGTTCCGTCCCGGCATCGACGTCATCCCGACCGCGCCGGGTCCGGCCTCGACGCAGCGGAGTGCGTCGGCCACCGGCGTGCGGGTCTCGCTGCTCAACGCGGTTGCGCCGTGGATGCTCGACTGGAACGGCACCTCGTTCGACGCCATGCCACCGATCCCGCACGCCCCCTACGAGAGTGTGCCCGGCGGTGACTTCTCGGTATCCGCCCACTCGTTCGACGCGCCCGGGGAAGGCTGGGTGCTCGGGCCCGGCTTCGCCTCCGGGGGTGGCAGGATTCCGCGCAACAGCGACCATGCGGTGCGCTGGCATGGCGGCCGGTGGACTATCACCCCGCTGGCCCCCTCCCAGGCGCCGGCGTCGGTGGCGTTCCAGACGCTGGACGTGGCGTCCATCTCCGCCACCGACGCCTGGGTGGTCGGCGACTCGACGGCCGTGGGCATCGGCGTCGTAGCAGGCGGCACGACACTCGGCGCGCTGGTCGAGCACTGGGACGGCGTCTCCTGGAGCGTGTACCCCAACCCCGCGTCGAAGCAGCCCGGCGCCGTCCTAGCCCAGCTGGCGGTGGTGTCGCCGACCGACATGTGGGCGGTCGGCAGGACCGGCACCGGGGATGGCACCACCCCGCTGGTCGAGCACTGGGACGGCACCTCGTGGAGCGTGGTCGCGGTTCCGGCCGGTACCGGTAGGTCTGCGCTGAACCTGGTCAGCGCCGACCGCGCCGGCGACGTCTGGGCCGCGGGCGGGCAGACCCAGCCGGGTACGAACGTGGCGACCGGGTTGATCGAGCAGTGGGACGGCAACGCCTGGCACATCGTGCCCGGCCTGCCGGATCTCGGTGTCAGGTGGGTGTTGAGCGGGGGAACCGGCCTCGGCGGTATCTACGCCGCCTCCCCGACCGACGTGTGGGTCACCGGCCCGACCCCCACCGTCGGGATCACCGGCAGGTTCGTGCATTACGACGGGCACGCGTGGACGGCCGTACCGCTGCCCGATCCGCCGGAGTACGGCCTGAACTACCACTACGACGCGATCGACGGCAGCGGACCGGACGACGTCTGGGCGGCGGGAAGAGCATTCGCCAGCGGCGGCTACGCCGTCCTGCGGATCGCACACCTGAGCTGTGGGCCGAAGTAGTGCGGCGGACTTAAGGAGACTGGCATGTTGAGGATGCACCTGCGCCGCGCGCGGCTGGTCGTGCCGGCGACCGCCCTCGCTCTGCTGGCCGCGGGCACCGCCGTACCGGCCGGTACCGCCAACGCCACCCCCACCCGGCTGAGCCCGGCCGAGGCCGCGCAGCACTACACCCCGGCGGGCTGCAGCGCCGCCCCGCCCAGGTCCGGCGGCAAACTGACGGCGAGCTGCTTCGCGACACTGTGGACAGACGGTACCGACCATCAGGTCACCCCGGACGCGGACTCCCCGCCGGCCACCGCGCGCACCCCGGCCGACATCCAGGACGCCTACCACCTGCCCAAGGCAGGCCAGGGCCAGACGGTGGCGATCGTGGATGCGTTCGGCGACTCGCAGGCGGAGTCGGACCTGGCCATCTTCCGGTCCCAGTTCGGCCTGCCGGCGTGTACCACCGCCAGCGGCTGCCTGCGCATCGTGGACCAGAACGGCGGCACCGACCTGCCCGCCGACGACGCCGGCTGGGCCACCGAAACCTCACTCGACCTGGACGCGGTCTCCTCGGCCTGCCCGCCCTGCCACATCCTGCTGGTGCAGGCGGCCAGCGCGAGCTTCAACGACCTCGGCGCCGCCGAACTGACCGCCGCGGCCTCCGGCGCGGTCGCCGTCTCCAACTCCTACGGGCTGCACGGCGAGGACCCGGCTGAGACCAGCTATGACCAGTACTACGACCACAAGGGTGTGGCGATCGTCTTTTCCTCGGGCGATACCGGCAATGTGCCGAACTGGCCGGCCAGCAACCCGATGGTTACTGCGGTCGGCGGCACGAACCTGGCTAAGGACAGCGGCTCGGCGCGCGGCTGGGACGAGACGGTCTGGGGTACCAACCAGGCCAACCAACCAGGCGGCGGGTCCGGCTGCTCGGCCTACGAGCCGCACCCGGACTTCCAGGACGGGTACGCCACCGAGTGCACGATGCGGGCCACCGCGGATGTCTCCGCCGACGCCGACCCGCAGACCGGGCTGGCCGTGTACGACACTCTCGGCCAGGGTGGCTGGCTGCAGGTCGGCGGGACCTCGCTGGCCTCGCCGCTGGTCGCCGGGGCGTACGCGCTGGCCGGCGCCCCGGCACCGGACAGCTACCCGGTCGCCAACGCGTACCACGACGCGAACCAGTCCGCGGATCTGTTCGACATCACCCAGGGCGCCAACGGCGCCTGCGGCAACCTGCTGTGCCAGGCCGGCCCGGGCTGGGACGGGCCGACCGGGCTCGGCACCCTCAACGGGGTGAAGGCGCTGACCGGCGGTCCACATGGGACACTGACCGGTACGGTGACCGCCGCCGACACCGGCGAGCCGGTCGCCGGTGCAACGGTGACCGCGAGCCCGGGCCACTACGTGACGACCACCGCCGCCGATGGCCACTTCACCCTCGACGGCGTGCTGGCCGGCGACTACCAGCTGAGCGCCGGTGGCGTCTACGGGTACCAGGACCAGACCGCGAGCGTCACCGTCACGGCCGACCAGAGCACCACGCAGAACTTCACGCTCACCGGCATTCCACATGAGACAGTCAGCGGTACCGTCCGAGCCGGTACCGGTACGGCGTGGCCGTTGTATGCCAAGGTGTCCTGGTCGGATGGTGCGGGGCACGGCGGTGCCACGTTCACTACGCCGGCCACCGGGGCGTACACCCTGAGCCTGCCGCAGAACACCGACTACACGCTGCAGGTCAGCGCGGCCTACCCGGGCTACCAGGCGGCGAGCGCGCCGGTGAGCGTGGGTACCGGCCCGGCCACCAAGGACGTGAGCCTGGCCGTGGACCTGGCGGCGTGTACCGCGATCGGGTACAGCTCCACCGCGACCGGCGGGCTGAGCGAGGGCTTCGACCGGGGCAGCCTGCCACACGGCTGGCAGGTGTCCAATGTGGACCTGGGCTATCCCGGATACTCCGACCAGCCAGGCTGGGTCTTGACCAACCCGGCCGGCCGGAGCAACAGCACCGGCGGCACGGCCGGCTTCGCGATCGTCGACTCCGACCACTATGGACAGTTCCACTACCAGGACACGTACCTCACCTCGCCGGTGGTCGACCTGACCGGTGCCGCGACACCGGTGGTGCAGTTCCACACCGACCTGCAACCGGCGGTGAACCAGACCGC
>JAFMQQ010000124.1 GCA_017354595.1 Micromonosporaceae bacterium | reverse complement strand
CGGCGCCACGCCGGACGCGACCCGGCCGGCCGAGTGCGTTGTCGCCGCCGGCGGGGATCACCTCGGGCCGGTACGCGTCGACCTCGCGGAGACCGGAGCCTTCCTGGTCGCCGGCCCGCCCCGGTCTGGCCGCAGCACGGCGCTGGTGACCATGGTGGAGTCGCTGGCCGGCCGGGCCAGCGGAGAGCTGCCGGTGGTGCTGCTCTGCCCCCGCCCGTCGCCGCTGCGCGAGCTGGCCGACCTGGAGGGCGTCATCGCCGTCCTGTCCACTATGGACAGCTCCGCCGACCTGGACGAACTGCTGGGCGGTCCGGACAGTACCGGTGGCGGGCCGATCGCGCTGGTGGTGGACGACGCCGAACTGCTCGCGGACGGGCCGGTCGCGCCGGCCCTGGAGCACTTCGTACGCTACGCCCGGGACACCGGCAGCGTGCTGATCGCCGCGGGTACCACCGATGATCTCCAGCTGCAGCGGTACCGCGGCTGGCTCGCCACGGCTCGCCGGGCGCGCAGCGGGCTGCTGCTCACCCCCGCGTCCTATGTGGATGGTGAACTGTTCGACCTGCGGCTGCCCCGCTCCACCGGTGGCAGCGCGCCGCCCGGGCGCGGACTGCTGGTCGCCCGCGGCGCCTGTCTTCCGGTACAGGTGCCGACCGCGCTGGTCCGGTCATGACCCGCGCGTGCGCTCAGCCGGCATGCACCTGTGGCCGGCGGGCTACCACGGGTTCGGCCTGGCGCAGCACCTCGCGGGTCAGCGGGGCCACCTCCCCGTCGCCGAAGACGAGGTACCGCAACAGGTAGATGAGCGGGTTGCCCTCGGTCCAGTCGAAGTAGACGTGTGGCCGCGCGCCGGTGCTGTCGCGGATGTACAGCAGCACCGCGGCTATCGTGTTGGCGATGGTCGGGCCGGTCACCTTCAGGATCCGGTACCCGTACCGGATCTCGCCGATCACCCGCAACGGCGCCTCGAACTCCGACGGGTCGCCGATGGCGACCTCAAGGAACAGCACCGGATCCGAGGCCGGCAGCCGGTGGTTGATCCGCTCCTCGGCCTCCTTGTGCCGGTACTCGGCGGCGTCCCGTTCGTTCGGCTCGTTCGAGATGAGGTGCACCTCGCAGACCCGCTCGGGCGGCGCGTCGGGCGGCGGCCCGCGCTGCCCGTCGAGATGCCCGTCGAGCGCCACGCCGGTCACCATCGCCTCGTTGACGAGCCTGCGGGCCAACGGGTCCAGCTGCACGCCGGTCACCCGCAGCTCGGTCGCGCGCAAGGCACGGGACAGCAACGAGGTCAGGATGATCGCCACGATGAACAGCGATGCGATCTTCACGCCGTCGGGTCGCTCGATGACGTTGGCGATAGTGGTGTAGCCGAGGACGAGCGTCACCACGCCGTAGGCGACCAGGAACCGGCGCTGCCGGGCGCGGCGCGCGGCGAGAGTCACCGCGAAGGCGGCCGAGGTGATCAGCACCAGCACACCGGTGGCGTACGCGCCGCCCTGCGCGTCCACGCTGGCGCGGAAGGCGAAGGTGACCAGGAACGCGGCGGTGGTGAAGACGACGGCGAGCGGCCGGCTGGCCCGGGTCCAGCTCGGCGCCATCCCGTACCGGGGCAGGTATCGCGGTACCAGGTTGAGCAGGCCGGCCATCGCCGAGGCGCCGGCGAACCAGAGGATGAGCAGGGTGCTGATGTCGTACCCGGTGCCGAACGCCGAACCGACGTACCGGTGTGCGATGTACGCCAGCGCCCGCCCGTTGGCCGCGCCGCCCGGCCGGAACTCGCGCTGCGGGATGAGCAGCGCGGTGGTGAAGCTGCTGGCGACCAGGAAGCAGCTCATGATGAGCGCGGCGGTGGTGAGCAACCGGTGCGTGCCCCGGATCCGGTACCGCGGCCGGTCCGGATCGTCCTGCGGCCGGCCCCGCACCAACGGCATCACCGCCACCCCGGTCTCGAACCCGGAGAGACCGAGCGCCAGCTTCGGGAAGACCAGCAGCGCCACCGCCGCCATGCCGAAGATGTTCGGATGCTGGGCACGTAGCGCGGTGGCCCAGTCGCCGACCAAGTGCGGGTGCCTGGCGACGTACGCCAGCGAGGCGATCACGACCACCAGGTTCAGGCTCAGGTACACCCCGACCAGCAGCACCGCGATGCCGATCGCCTCCCGGAAACCCTTGAGGAACACCGCACCCAGCAGCCCGACCAGAACCAGGGTGATCAGGATCTGCTGTCCGTGAACCGCTCTGGGCACGTACGGGTTCTGCAGGATGTGCGCGGTGGCGTCGGCGGCCGAGAGGGTGATGGTGATGATGAAGTCGGTGGCGGCGAAGCCGAGCAGCGCCAGCACCACAATCTTGCCGGTCCACCGGGGCAGGATCCGTTCCAGCATGGCGATCGAGCCCTGGCCGTGCGAGCTCTCCCGAGCGACGCGGCGGTACACCGGAAGCGCTCCCAGCAGCGTCACCGCGACCAGCACCAGGGTCGCCACCGGGGAGAGCAGTCCGGCGGCGAGCGCCGCGATACCGGGCTGGTAGCCGAGAGTGGAGAAGTAGTCCAGGCCGGTCAGGCACATCACCTGCCACCAGGTGCGCTGCTGCGCCGTGGCCGGCTGGGTGTGCGGCCCCTGCACCTCGCCCGCGTACGCCCGGGTGGGGTCGATCAGCAGCCAGCGGCGCAACCGGCCGCGCCGCCGCCGGCCCTCAACCGCCTGGCTCACCTGACCGCCTGGCTCATCTGCCCGCCTGGCTCATGTGCCACCCTTTCCCGGGCCAGGCACATGGCACGCACGCCGGCGCTAGTCGCGCCGGTAGCCCTGGGCCTGGAGGGTGAGCAGCTGCGCGTAGAGACCGCCGCGGGCAAGCAACTGCTCGTGCGAGCCCACCTCGACCACCCGGCCCTGCTCCAGTACCACGATCAACTGCGCCGCCGCCACCGTCGAGAACCGGTGCGACACAAGCAGAGTGATCGCACCCCCGTCGATCTCGCGCGCCGCCTGCGCGTACCGCTCGAACAGCGCCGCCTCGGCCAGCGCGTCCAGGCTCGCGGTCGGCTCGTCCAGCACCGTCAACAGTGGACCGGTGCGCATCATCCCGCGGGCCAGCGCCAGCCGCTGCCACTGCCCGCCGGACAGCTCCTGCCCACCGGTGAAGTACCGGCCGAGCAAGGTATCCAGGCCATCCGGCAACCGGTCCAGCAGCCCGTCGGCGCCGGCCCGGCGCAGCGCCCGGTGTACCGACTCGGCGTCATCCAGGCGCGGCAGGTCACCGACGCCGACCACCTCGCCCGCGGTGAGCTGGAAGCGGACGAAGTCCTGGAACGCACCGCGGGTCCGCTCCCGCCACGCTGCCGGATCCATTGTGGACAGATCTGCGCCGTCCACCAGGATCTGCCCGCTGGTCGGCTGGTACATCGCGGTGAGCAGCTTCACCAGGGTGGTCTTGCCGGCGCCGTTCTCGCCGACCAGCGCGACGGTCGACCCGGCCGGCAGGTCAAGGTCGACATCCTCCAAAGTGGACTTCTCGGCCGACGGGTAAGCGAAACTCACGCCGCGCAGCCGGATCCCGTGCACCAGCCGGGGCGGCACAGCCACTCGCACGCCTGCCGGCGCCCGGGCCGGCGCCAGCCGCGCCTCGACCGAGAGCAGCTGCCGCGCGGTACGCAGCGAGGTGCCGAGGCTGCCCGCGGTATCCGTGGTGCGCGAGACCTGGGTCTGCGCCCGGCGTACCAGGCTGACCGCCATCACCACCTGGCCGGGTGTGGCCAGGCCATGCACCGCGCGCAGCACCAGCACGATGATGGCGGCGACAAAGCCGGCCGCGTAGCCGAGCCAACCCAGCCCCTCCCAGCACGCGCCGCGAACCGCCGCCCGTACCGAACCGGCGCGCACCAGTTCCGAAAGGCGGGCGTGCCGGGCGGCGACGGTACCGGTGACCCCGTAGGTGCGCAGTTCCTTCGCCGACGCGGCGGTGGTGGCGAACCCGAACAGCTCGCCGGCCAGCCGCTTCGGTTCGGCCAGCTCATCATCGCTGCGCCGCTGCACCGCCGCCGCCCGCCGGTCGGCCAGCCACGGTACGACCGCCAGCAGCGGCACCAGCAACACCGGTGGGTACACCGAGGCGAGCAGACCGACAGTCGCCACCGCGACCACACCGATCTGCAGCCCGCCCAGCAGTTGCACCGGCGCGCCGGCGAGGACGCGCCGGTTGTCCCGCAACTGGTCCAGCTCGGCCAGATCGGCCGGCGTCTCGAAGTGCGCCAGCCCGGGCGCCTTCGCCACCGCGGCACCGATCCGCTCCCCGAGGTACAGGTTGACATGGTCGGTGAGCACACCACTGCGCACCGCGCGAAGGACGCCGAGCAGCCAGGTGGTACAGAAGAGTACGGCGACGATCCCGCCACCGGCCGCAAGCGCCGTACCGTCGCCGCGCAGCGCGCCATCCACCAGGATCCGGTACCCGAGCGGGTAGCCGGCGGATGCGAGCGAGGCGACCACCGTCCGCGCCACCATTGTCCACATGAGACCGGGGGCGGCCCGGAACCCGAGGCCGAGCAGCAGCCACAGCGCCCTCACCGGCCGGCCGCCCGCCGGTCGAACCGCGCCGCCTGCTGGCCGAACATCCTGGCATACAGCCCACCCGCGGCGACCAGCTCGTCGTGGCTACCGAGCTCGGTGATCCGGCCGCCGTCGAGCACGGCGATGCGGTTGGCCCGGCGTACCGTCGCGAACCGGTGCGAGATGACCACGCTCGTCACGCCCTGGGTAATCTGCAGGAACCGGTCATAGAACGCGGCCTCCGCCCGCACATCCAGGTGTGCGGTGGGTTCATCGAGTACCAGCACCCGGGCCCCGCGCTGCACCGCGTACAGCGCGCGGGCCAGGGCGATCCGCTGCCACTGCCCGCCGGACAGGTCGGTACCGCCGGCGTACTGCGGCGACAGCACCGTCTCCCACCCACCCGGCAGCCCGGTGACCAGCTCCGCCGCACCGGCCCGCTGCGCCGCCTCGTCCAGCGCGCTCACGTCCACCGGCTCGTCGAACAGCAGCATGCTGACGTTCTCCCGCGCGGTCAGCGGTAGCCGGGTGAAGTCCTGGTACACCACGGCGACCTGGCGCTGCCACTCGCGCGCCGGCAGCCCGGCCAGGGGTACACCGTCCACTGTGATCAGTCCCCCGGTCGGGTCACGCAGCCGGGCCAGCAGGGTGACCAGGGTGGTCTTCCCGGCACCGTTGACCCCGACCAGACCCAGCGACTCGCCGGCCGGTAGCGTCAGGTCCAGCCCGGAGAGCACGTCGCGCTCGGCTCCGGGGTACCGGAGACTGACCGAGCTGAACCGGATTTCGCGCTCGGGCAGGCCGACCGCCGGGCGCGCGGCGGCGCCGGCCGAAGCGGCCCGTGGCACGAGGTCGGCGGGTGGCGCGAGGTCGGCGGTGAGCGCGTCCAGATCCGGCAGTGCCGAGAGCATGATCGCCAGGCGGTAGTCGTTGACGGTCAGGCTGCCCACCGCCATCGTGGCCGGCAGCAACGGCAGGATGGTGGCGAGCGTGCCGAGCGCCACCTGGTGCCGGTACCCGGCCCAGCCGACCGTCGCCGTGGCTACCGCGTACGCGGCGAAGACCAGCGCACCCACGGCGAGCAGCAGCCGGCTGGTACGCCGGTCTCGGGTCCACTGTGGACGCATCGCGACCAGCCATGTCTCGCGGTACCCGCGCAGTAGCCAGTCGGCCAGGCCGAAGACCCGCACCTCCTTCGCGGCCGTGGAGCGGGTGGCCAGGCTGCCCAGGTACCAGCTGCGGCGTAACGGTTCGCTGGCGGCACGGAAGGTCGCCACCCGCTCGGCGACCATGGCCAGCAGCGGGCGGCGTACCACCAGCCAGACCAGGACCAGCAGCAGCCCGAGCCACCACCGGAAGGCGGCGATGACGGCGCATGCGCCCACCCCGGAAAGCCGGCTGCCGACCACGTTGAGCACAGTCATCGGCGCGTCGGCCGGTCGCTGGCCCATCAGGTCGCCGCGCGCGGAGGCGAGCCGGTCCAGCACCTCCGGGTTCTCCAGGTGCTCGATGCCGGGCGGTGTCGATACCGCGTCGACGAGCCGGGCCTGCAGCACCGTGGTCATCCGGGCCCGGACCACTGCATTCAGCACGTCCTGCACCGGGCCGCGCAGCATGAAGACCGCATAGAGCAGGCCGGCGATGCCCAGTGTCCACTCCAGACGGTGGCCGGCGACCGAGCCGAGGCCGGAGCGCACGGCGGCCGGGATCTCGCCGGTCACCCGGCCCATGGCGACCAGGGTCAGGTTGGGCAGTACCGCCTCGGCCAGGACGAAGCCGCCGGCGGCTAGCGCCAGCGCGGGCGAGGCGTGTACCAGCAACCGCAAGGCGCGCAGCCGCTGGGATGCGGCGAGCCGCTGCCGCACTCGCCACCGGTGACCCACGGGCGGCAGGCTACCCCAGCGGGAGGGCGACGGCCAGCGCCATAGCGCCGGTCAAGGCTGGTACCGGTAGCCCATGCCGGGCTCGGTGAGCAGGTGGCGCGGGTGGGCCGGGTCCGGCCATCCAGCCGTTGCCGTGAAGTAGCGAGTCCTGGGTTCACGCCATCTCGTGTCGCTCTACAGTGGACACTCTCGTGGTACGGCAGGTATCGATTCGGCATCCGGCTCTGCGACACGCCGGGCGAGGGTCACAGGTGTGCGAGGATTCCTATGTGGACGTCGACGACACAGGTCGGGCGGTGTGGGGGCTGTCCGATGGGGAGCTGATCGCCCGCATCGACTGGTGCCACGCCCGGGAGCAGCAGGCCGCTGCGGAGAAGTTGGCGGCGGTGGCGGAGTTCGAGGCCCGCGGGTTGGCCCGGCGGCAGGGTGCGTCGTCGACCACCTCCTGGTTGCGCGACCGGTTGCGGCTGTCCTCGGGTACCTGTCACCGGATGGTGGAGTTGGCCAGGGCGCTGGACCGGATCGCGCCGCATACCCGCGACGCCCTTGCCGCCGGACAGGTCAACTCGGAGCAGGCAGCCGTGATCGCGGCCGCGGTGTCGGCGTTGCCGGTTGAGGCGGGACCCGACGTGGCGGCCAAGGCCGAGAAGCTGCTCGTCGAGCAGGCACGGATGCTGGATCCGAAGGGGTTGCGCATCGCCGGTGGCCGCATCCTGGGCTACATCGCGCCCGGTCTGGCCGACGAGCACGAACGCCGCCAGTTGGAGCGTGGCGAGAAACGGGCGTTCGAGCGGCGCCACGTCACGATGTCCCCGGACGGGGCGGGCGGGGTGCGGCTGCACGGACTACTCGACCAGGCCGCCGCCGCCACCGTCTCCGCCGCCCTGGACCCGCTGTCGCGGCGGGCCGGAACCCACGACGACCGCACCCCCGGACAGCGCCGCGCCGACGCCCTGGCCGACATCGCGCAGCTGGCCCTGGACACTGAGACCCTGCCCGAGCACGGCGGCGACCGGCCCGGGGTGGTGGTCACCCTCGACTACGACCTGCTGCGCCAGCAGGTGGCCGCCGGGACCCTGGACACCGGCGAACGGCTGTCGCCTGAGGCGGTGCGCCGGCTGGCGTGTGATGCGAAAGTCGTGCCGGCCGTGCTGGGTGGGCAGGGGCAGGTGCTGGACGTGGGCCGGGAACGGCGGCTGTTCACCGGACCGCTACGCCGGGCGCTGAACCTGCGCGATCGCGGTTGTGGCTTCCCCGGCTGCGACCGGCCCCCCAGGTACTGCCACGCCCACCACCCGAAAAGCTGGCTGGACGGCGGGCCGACGTGTCTGGCAAACGGCGTCCTTTTGTGTGGCTATCACCACA
>JAFMQQ010000123.1 GCA_017354595.1 Micromonosporaceae bacterium | reverse complement strand
TCGGTGACCACCTCCAGATCGTCCACATAGGGCAGTGTCGGAACCTCGATCGCCGCGACCTGGCGGATCAGCGCCTCCACCCGCTCTTTCCAGCCGGCGTAGAGGCGTTCCCAGTTGCCGTAGTAGTGCCCCGCGCGCGGCTCGAAGATGGCCAGCCGGCGGCTGATCTCCTCCGGGTCGGTGACCGGGTTGGCGGTGATGTAGATGCGCCCGTTGACGATACGGTGGTCAATGCCGCGGGTGGTGGGCAGCACGAAGACCCGGGACGGGTTGGAGCTGACCGCGGTGTACGGGATCTCCGCCGTGATGCTGTCGAAGGCCGGCATCGGCTCCGGGAAGTGCATCGCATTGTAGAACCAGAACCGGTTGTCGTCCTCCGGCTGGAAGAGCATGAAGTACGGGTACATCTCCCGCCAGGCCTCGGCGCCGGCCACGTCGGGGATCTGGGACGGTAGCGGGAAGGAACGCGCGTCGGTCATGGCTGGCTCCCGGTGGGGTGTTGCGTGGGTAGCGGATAGTCGTGCTGGGTCTGCGCGTACTTGGCGAAGAAGTCCAGGGCGTCCGGGTCGGCCATGGCGTTGCGGTCGGCCGCCTGCTCCACCGGCATGCCGAGCAGCACCCGGCGTACCGGCACCTCCATCTTCTTGTTGGACAACGTTCGCGGGATCGCCGGTACCGCGACGATCCGGTCCGGTACGTGGCGCGGGCTGTACTCGCGCCGGATCCGGTCCCGGATCTCCTTCTCGGTCGCCGGGTCCAGAGTCGCGCCTTCGGCCATGGTGACGAACAGCGGCATGTGGAAGCCGCCGCCGGGCAGGTCCAGGTTGACCACCAGAGCCTCGGTGACGCCCTCGATCTCCTCCACGCAGCGGTAGATCTCCGCGGTGCCGATGCGTACCCCGTGCCGGTTGAGGGTGGCGTCCGACCGGCCCAGCACGAAGCAGCCGCCGCGCTGGTTGATCCGGAAGAAGTCGCCGTGCCGCCATACGCCCGGGTACACGTCGAAGTACGAGGAGCGGTACCGCTGCCCGTCCTGGTCATCCCAGAAGCCGACCGGCATCGACGGCATCGGCTGGGTGATGACCAGCTCGCCCACCTGGTCGGTGACCGGCTTGCCGTGCTCGTCGAAGGCGTACGCGGCCACGCCCAGCGAACGCGCCTGGATCTCGCCCGCATACACCGGCAGGGTGGCGACCCCGCCCACCATCCCGCAGCAGGTGTCGGTACCGCCGCTGCCGGTGGAGACCCAGACGTCGCGCTTGACGTTCTGGTAGAACCAGGCGGTGATCTCGGGGGCGACCGGCGAGCCGGCCGGCATGATCTGGCGCAGTCTGGACAGGTCGTACCGCTCCCCCGGCCGGATCCCGGCCTGGCGCATCAGCGCGGTGAAGGCCGGGCTGGTGCCGAAGAGTCCCGCCCCACTCTCGGAAGCCAGGCGCCACAAGGTGTCCACGTCGGGATGGGTCGGGTTGCCGTCGTACAGCACCGGTACCACGTCCAGCAGCAGCGCGCTGGCCAGGAAGTTCCACATCATCCACCCGGTGGTGGTGAAGAAGAACAGCCGTTCCCGTGGTCGCAGGTCCATGATGAGGTGCTGCAGCTTCAGCTGCTCCAGCAGGATCCCGCCGTGCCCGTGCATGATCGGCTTCGGCTTGCCGGTGGTACCCGAGGAGAAGAGTATCCACAGTGGATGGTCGAACGGCACCTGCTCGAAGGCGAAGCCGTCGGCCGGGACCGGCGCTCCGGCCAGCACCTCGTCCCACCGCAGCGCGCCCGGCACGATCGGAGTGCGATCCTCAGGCTCCAGATAGGACAGCTGGATGGCGTGCTCCAGGTCGGGCAGCCCGGCCGCGATCTCGCGTACCGCATCGCGCCGGTCCCGCTTGAGCCCGCCGTACCAGTACCCGTCGACGTGGATGAGCACCTTCGGGCGGAGCTGGCTGAACCGGTCCAGCACCCCGCGCCAGCCGAAGTCGGGCGAGCAGACTGCCCAGATGGCACCGATGCTCGCGCTGGCGAGCATGGCGACGATCGCCTCCGGGATGTTCGGCAGCAGCCCCACCACCCGGTCCCCGGGCCGCACGCCCAACTCCCGCAGCCGGGTCGCCAGGGTGCGCACCCGGCCGGCGAAGTCCTCTTTGGACAGCTGCGCCAGCGGCGCCGTCTCGCTCGCGAAGACCAGCGCCGGCTCGCCCGGGTGCCCGTGCTCGCCGGGGTGCATGTGCCGCAGCGCGTGCTGGGCATAGTTGAGCCGGGCACCGGGAAACCATTCGGCGCCCGGCATGCCGCGCTTGCCGAGCACGGCGGTCGGCGGCGTGGAGGCCTCGATGTCGAAGTACTCCCACATCGCCTGCCAGAACCCGTCCAGGTCCTCCACCGACCACTGCCACAGCTCGGCGTACCCGGCGAAGCGCAGGTCCCGCATGCGTTCCAGCCAACGGGTGAAGGCGGTCAGGTTCGTACCCTCGATCCATTCGGGGTCGGGCTGCCACAGCAGGTCGCCCTCACGGACCGCAGCTTGGCTCTCCACACGCAGACCGTCGCTCCCGGGCCGTGATCTCCACAACACTTTTCTGGTACGTTTTCGCAGAGTGAAATCCGGAGGCGGGCGAGTGGCCGACGCACTTCCCGCCGCGGAGGCCCGATTGTGGGTGGCGATGCGGGACTACAAGGTGAAGCCGGTCGAGTCGCTCGCCCGCGGCCTGCGGGTGCTACGCGCGCTGCAGGAGATGCGCGCGGCGAGCCTGCACGACCTGCACCTGGCGACCGGCCTGCCGAAGAGCACGCTGACCCGGATCCTGTACACCTGCCACCAGCAGGGCGTGGTCTGGCAGCGGATGGCCGACGGCGCCTTCCTGCCGTCTTACCAGGCGGGCCCGCGCCGGGTCGGTCTGGGCGCGGCCCCCGCCGACGACGCGGACCTGCTCGCCGAGGTCGCCTCGCCGGTGCTGGCGAAGCTGGGCGCCACGGTGCGCTGGCCGTCGGTGCTCTCCGTGCCACGGCTGGAGTACATGGAGGTGGTGGAGACCAACACCCGGCGCGCGTACTTCGACGAGCTGCCCGACCGGCCGGCGGTCAACTTCCGGGCGAACATGCTGCGCTCGGCCTCCGGCCGGGCGTACCTGTCCTTCTGCCCGGAGCAGGAGCGGCGGGCGGTGCTGCTCCGGCTGCGCGAGCACCCGATACGCGGGCACGAACTGGCGTATGACCCGCGCGCGGTGGCCGAGTTCGTGGCGGCCACGCAACGGCGCGGGTACGCGGTGCGGGCAGCGGACTTCGGCGGCGACTACGCCCGGCCACGGTCCGAAGTGGACGATGGACGCGAGTCGATCGCGATGCCGATCGTGGTCGCGGGGCAGGTTCTCGGCTGCGTGAACATCACCTGGCGGCGCGCGGCGGCGACGGTACGGCAGATGGCCGCTCGGCACGCGGCGGACCTGCGTGGCGCGGCGACCGCGATCGCCGAGCGCGCGGCGGTCCAGGCTGCCTGAAATCCTCGTCAGATCTGACCACCGATACAGTGGCGCGCGAGTGCATCGACGGGGATACTCATCGCTGTTGCCCGGCACGTCCGGCCGGGCCTGGTGGCGAGCGGGGACGAAGTGCGCATGCAACGGTTGAGCGTGGCCGCGATGGCAGCGGTCATTGTGGCCTCCGGAATCGTCGCGGCGGATGCCGCGGCTGCGGACGTCACCGACTTATGGGTCAACGGCTCGAACACCAACTGCTCGGATGCCGGCCCGGGTACGCAGGCGCAACCGTTCTGCACGCTCGCCGTCGCCGCCGAGGCGGTCTCGGCTGGCCAGACCGTCCATGTGACTGGCTCGTACCACGAGCACCTGACGATTGCCAAGTCCGGCACCCCAGACGCCCCGATCGTCTTCACCGGCACCAGCCCCCTCGGGACGGGGCTGCCCGGCATCACCCTCGACGCCCAGCATGACGTGACGATCAGCCAGTTCGCAGTCGGTCAGGCGACCGGCAGCACCGGCATCTCGGTCAGCCAGTCCAACCACATCACGCTGGCCAACGACCGCGTCGCCGGCGATGCCGGCATCTCGGTCAGCCAGTCCAGCCAGATCACGTTGACTGACGACAGTGCGGTGTTGACCGGTACAGACGCCCCCGCGATCGTGCTCTCCGCCGTCACCGATGCAACGGTGGCCCACACCACGACGCAGAACGCCGGCGGTCCCGGACTGGTACTCGACGCGACGACCTCAGGCGCAATCGTGACCCACCTCCGTGCCAACCAGAGCGGGGTCCGCGCGGCGCCGGCGGACGGCATCGACATCCTCGGACCGGACAACACCGTGGTCGACAGCGACCTACGAGACAGCAGCGGCGCAGCGATGTACGTCGGGCCGCAGGCCGACCGGACGGTGGTGGCCGACAATGCGATAAGTGCCAACGCCGGCATCGGCGTGGACGTGGCTGGCGGTGTCGCGGTCGCGGTGACAAACAACAACGTGTATGGCAACTGCGCCGGCGGGATCCGGGTGCGCGGCGGTGCGACCGACACGTCGGTGCAGAACAACATCGTCACCAGAAACGGCTCGGACGTAGCGTTCAACTGCTCTCAGGGCCAAGGCCAGGTCAGCCTCGGCGTGTACGACGGCGCCACCGCATCATCCATTGTGGACTACAACATCGTCTACCAGACCACGCCTGGCGAATACCCGTACGGCTGGGGAGATGCAAAGGCAACGCTAGCGGATTTCCAGACCGCGTCCGGGCAGGGACAGCACGACATTCAGGCCGACCCGCGGGCGGCCCTGTCGGCGCCGGCCACCGACTCGCCAGCCCTCGACTCCGCCAACTCCGCCGCTCCCGGCTGGCAGCCAAAAGACCACGACGGCCTCGCGGCGGTCGACGACATCGATCGCCAGGACACCGGTGCCGGCCCGGTGACCTACGCCGACCGTGGCGCGTTCGAGCTGAAGGCGCCGGTGATCGCGGCCGTGACCGCGACCGCACACCCCGGTGACCCGGTCAGCGGCTGGCCGATCTCCGCCGACGCCAGCGCCAGCTCGCCCGGCTGGTCCACGATCGTCAGCTACCAGTTCAACTTCGGCGACGGTACGAGCAGCACGAGCACAACGGCGCTCGTTGACCACGTCTACCAGTCCGCCGGCACCTACCAGGTCAGCCTCACCATCACCGCCGCCGACGGACGCAGCAACACGACGAGCACCCCGGCCTCGGTGGTGGTCGGGGACCTGTTCCAACCCGCCGGACCGGTGCGGATCCTGGACACGCGCGCCGCGGTCGGTGTATCGACCAAGGTTCCGGTGCCCGCCCACGGCACGGTCCACCTGCGAGTGGCCGGTGCTAACGGCGTACCCGCCACCGGCGTTGCTGCGGTGGTGCTGAACACCACGGTCACGGCGACTACGGCTGGCGGGTACCTCACCGCCTACCCGGACGGCGTACCTCGGCCCACCACCTCCAACACCAACTGGACCGCCGGCCGGACGGTGGCGAATCTGGTGACGGTAAAGGTAGTGAACGGTGTGGTCGATCTCTACAACGGCAGCCCGGGGAGCGTGCACTTCGTCGCCGACCTGGCCGGCTACTATGCACACTCCACCGGCCTGACGTTCAGCCCGGCCCAGGTGCCGCAACGGATCCTGGATACCCGCACGGGTCTCGGCGGCTGGCCAACTGCCGTACCCGCGCACGGGACGATAAGTCTGAGTAACGACTTCCCACCCGGGACCTCCCAACTGCTCAATGTGACGGTCACCGGCGCAACTGCCAGCGGCTACCTCACCGTCTACCCGGACGGACCGTCTCGGCCGGTGGCCTCCAACCTGAACTGGACGACGGGGCAGACGGTGGCGAACGTCGTGGTCGTGTCCGCACCCGACGGCGTGATTGACTTCTACAACGGCAGCAACAGACCGGTCCACGTCATCGCCGACGCGCTCGGCGGGTTCTGGCAAGGCTTGGGCCAACCGTTCGTGCCGGCGAATCCGGTGCGCCTACTGGACACCAGGATTGGTACCAGCCCGTTGCCGGTCGCGCCGCACGGGACCATCTCACTGACGCTTGCCCGTGGCAGCAACGGGATCCCCGCGCGCGGTGCGACGGCGGTGATCCTCTCCGTCACGGTGACCCGCCCCACGGCGGGCGGTTACCTTACTGTCTACCCAGGCCTCTACTCACCCCCGACAGCGTCCAACCTCAACTGGACCTCGGGAGCCACCGTGGCGAACCTGGTCGTCGTGGCGATCAACGGTGGCGTTCAGTTCTACAACGGCAGTCCCGGCACCATACACATTGTCGTCGACCTGGTCGGTTCCTACACACTCTGACCGATAGTCCACAGTGGACGCGTCCGTTCTACAGGTTGGCCGCCGTGGCGGTAGCCGTCGCACCCGTCTGGGTTGGGCGCATTGGCGGTACTCAGGCTGCCGTCTCCGCGCCCACGCCACAACGCCCAGATGTCCCGTCAGGACGGCCACCACCTCGGCCGGCCGTGCGACCAAACCCCGAGCCCGTCGATTGGCGCCGGTGGGAGACGGGCGCGAGATCAACACCGCGCTGCACAAGCTCTTCGACCCTGGCCAGTCAGAATGTCGCGTCGCGCTCGGCCTTGGCAAGCAGTAGCGGCGGCGGGGTGAACCGCGGACCGTACCGGTCGGCCAGCTCGCGGGCGCGCGCGACGAAGCCGGCCGGCCCGCCACGGTACTGGTTGACGTACTGCAGCACCCCACCGGTCCAACCGGGGTACCCGATGCCGAGAATCGAACCGACATTGGCATCGGGAACCGAGGTGACCACGCCTTCATCGAAGCACTTCACTGCCTCGATCGCCTCGACGAACAGCAGGCGCTCCTTCAGATCCGCGAACGGCACCGGCGGTTGGCTGCCGCGGCCGAAGTCCCTGGCCAGCCCGGGCCAGAGCCGATCGCGCTTGCCGTCCACGTACTCGTAGAAGCCCGCACCCGCGGACCTGCCCGGCCGGCCGTACTCGTCGATCATCGCGTCGATTATGGTATCGGCCGGGTGCGGCACCCAGGCGCCACCGGCACCGGCCCGAGCCTGTTCCCGGATCCGCCGGATCAGCGTGAGAGTCAGCTCGTCGACGAGCGCGAGTACCGGCGTCGGGTACCCGGCCTGGCTGGTCGCCTGCTCGATGGAGGCGGCCGGTACGCCCTCGGCGAGCATCGCGACGCCCTCGTTGAGGAAGGTGCCGATCACCCGGCTGGTGAAGAAGCCACGGCTGTCATTGACAACGATCGGTGTCTTGCCGATCTGGCGGACCACCGCGAGAGCGCGGCGCAGGGCCGCCCCGCCCGTATTCGCGCCGCGGATCACCTCGACCAGCGGCATCTTCTCCACCGGCGAGAAGAAGTGCAGGCCGATGAAGTCCTGCGGCCGGCGTACCGCACCGGAGAGCTGCGTGATCGGCAGCGTCGAGGTATTGGAGGCGAGCAGCGCGTCTGCGGCCACGACCGGCTCGACCGCGTCGAAGACCCGGTGCTTGAGTTCGGCGTCCTCGAAGACCGCTTCGATGACCAGATCGCAGCCGGCGAGGTCGGCATCGTCGGCGGTGGGGCGGATCCGGTCCAGGATCCCCTCCCGCCCGGGGCGGGCGTAGCGCTGCTTGCCGCGCTGCGCCGCCTCAGCACTCACGTCCTTGAGTACGACATCGATGCCGGCCCGGGCGCAGACGTAGCCGATGCCCGCACCCATCATGCCGGCGCCCAGCACCGCGACCCGGCGCGCCGGCTCCGGCTCGGGGGTTGTCGCGGCCCCGCCCCCGGGGGTTGTCGCGGCTGCGCCCTCGGGGGTTGTCGC
>JAFMQQ010000610.1 GCA_017354595.1 Micromonosporaceae bacterium | reverse complement strand
ATCTTCACCGACTGCGGCGCGGCGGAACGGGCACCGCAGTCCTGACCGGCTCCCAGTAGACCGACCACTATGGACAGACAGGGTTCCGGATGGCCGCACCAGGCCGGTCTCTGCGATGATGGCGTATGACTTCGGTGCACCTCGCACACACCGCCGACCTCGAACCCGCCACCCGCGATGCGGCGCGCGCGCTGCTCTATGACGTCTTCTCCGACATGACCGAGGACGACTGGGAGCATTCGCTGGGTGGGCTGCACGCGCTGCTCTGGGAGGGTACCCAACTCGTCGGCCACGCGGCGGTGATCCAGCGCCGGCTGATGCACGCCGGCCGGGCGCTGCGCACCGGGTACATCGAGGGTGTCGCGGTGCGCGCGGACAGGCAGCGGCGCGGGTACGGCTCGGCGCTGATGGCCGAACTGGAGCGGGTGGTGCGCGCAGCGTACGACCTCGGCGCGCTCGGCTCCTCCGACGAGGGACTGCCGTTCTACCAGGCGCGCGGCTGGCAACTGTGGCGGGGACCGTCCTATGTGCTCAGTCCGGACGGGGTCCGGCGCACCGAGGAGGACGAGGGTGCCATCTTCGTCCTCCCGGTATCCGTACCGCTGGATCTCTCCGGCGAGATCACCTGCGACTGGCGCGAGGGCGACGTGTGGTGAGAGGTCAGCCGCGCCGGTCCGGGCCGGCCCGGGTGACGGTGACCCGGACCAGCACCCGGCGCTCGCGTACCATCGCCGCGCGGTACTCGTCCCAGTCCGGGTGCTCGCCGGAGATGCCCCGGTAGTAGTCGACCAGCGGCTGCATCGCATCGGGCAGGGCGAGCACCTCCGCCTCGCCCTCGATCTGCAGCCAGTCTCCGAAGAACCTGTCGGTCAGGACGCAGAGCACGGCGCGCGGATCCCGGCGCAGGTTGCGGACCTTGTACGCGGTCTCCCGGGTGCTGATCACCAACCGGCCGGCCTGGTCCACGCCGACGGTCACCGGCGAGAGCTGCATCCGCCCGTCCCGGTGGTAGGTGCCGAGGACGGCCCGGTTGTTGGCCGCGATGAACTCCAGTGCGCGTTGAGTCTCCACCCCGAAATCATGCCCGTTTCCCGGCCCGTTGGCGGGGCAGAGGGGTACCAGCAAACGATGCTGGCGCGGACGAAAGAGCCGATGAAAGAGGTGGCGCGGATGGTGACCGTGACCGCGGACGACATCAGGGTACTGGCGCAGGAGAACGCCCCCGACCCGGTACTGGCGGTGGTTGAGGGCCGGCTGGAGGTGATGCCGTCGGCGGAGCTGACCGGCGAGGATCTGATCGTGTACACCAAGAACGAGCTGGTACGGGAGTACGGCGAGGATGTGACCGACATCGAGGCCGAGCTGGCGGCGGCCGACCTCACCGCCGCCCTCGCCGACTGACCGCCCCTATGCCGCCGGGGCCGTGAGCACGTCGTTGATCGCCGAGGCGTCCTGGTATTCGCGCAGCCCGACCAGCTTCCCGTCGCGTACCCGCCAGACCTGGATGAAGGCCGCGCTCCCGGTGCGGCCGGTGGCGGTGTGCGTACCGGTCAGCCGGAACTCCGCGACGATCACCTCGGGGTCGCCGGTCTCGTGGACCACCACATCGGTCAGCGCGTCGAACCGCAGTGGCAGGGCGGCACGAGCCGGCGCGGCGAAGGCGAGGAACTGCTCACGCCCCTCGATGCGGCTCGGCATGCCCGGCCGGGCGAACGGCCACTCGATGACGACATCGTCGGCGTACATGTCGTCGGCGAGGCCGAGTTCGCCGGCGAGGATATGTTGCTGGAAGCGATCAAAGAACTCGCGCGGGCTCATACCGTGCATCTCCAGTTCCCTCAACACCTGTTGAGACTCAACGAATGTAGAGCGAACCACCGCCAGAGTCAACGGCTGTAGAGTCAGCGCCTGTGGAGTCCACATCGTGAGCCGCCCGATGACCCGGCAGGAGCGCCGCCGGCAGACCGAGGAGCGCATCCTCGGCGCGGCGCGGGCGTTGTTCGCCGAGGTCGGGTACGAACGGGCCACGATCCGGGGCGTGGCCGCCGCGGCCGGTGTGGACCCGGCACTGGTGATGCAGTATTTCGGCGCCAAGGACGAGTTGTTCCGCAGGGCGATTCACGCCCCGGGCGAGCAGCCGCTGGAGATCGCCCCGGAGCGCCTGGCCGATCTGTTGCTGGAGGCGATCCGGTTCAAACTGGGCGAGACCGACGACGGCTCGCTCGCCCTGTTCCGCTCGATGCTCACCCACCCCGACGCGGCCGAACACTTCCGTACCGCCACGGCACGCCAGGTGCGCGAATTCGCGACCGGGATACCCCGGCCGGATGGCGAACTGCGGGCGAGCCTACTGGTCGCCATCTCGATGGGCCTGACCATCGCGCGCGAACTGCTGCGTCTGGAACCGTTGCAGGAGGCCACGCCGGAGCAGATCGTGGATCTGCTCCGGCCAGCCTTCCAGTCCCTCTCAGCGAGCGGCTAGATACGCGGAAGCCTGCTCACGCAGGCGCGCGTGTACGCCACCCATCGCCGGACCGCTCGGCAGGTACTGCTTGCGGATCTTCGCCACCGACGTGTAGTTGGGATCCACCACGTTCGCCAGCGGTGCCTCCACCGCCTGTGAGACCAGCTGGTACGCGTCCAGCGCCGGCAACTGGTAGTCCTCGCCCAGCCACTGCACCAGGTCGTGCTGGGCGATCCGGAACGCGTCCTCCAGCGGCCGGGCCGAACCAGTCGACATGATGTGGGTATCGGATTCCAGCCGCGGCCAGGCACACGCCCGACCCTTGATGAGCTCCAGAATCACCACGGTGTCCATGGCACACTCCACCGCCACGCCACAGGTCTCCCCCT
>JAFMQQ010000609.1 GCA_017354595.1 Micromonosporaceae bacterium | reverse complement strand
CCACCGTCAAGCCGGGCGCGGACAACACGGTCACCACCACGTTCAGCAACGCCGGCCGGCTGCCCGCCACCGCGGTCGCCGTGGCGCTGTCCGCACCCGCGGGCTGGACGGTCACGCCCGACACGGCGCCAATCGGTCCCGCGGTACCGACCGGCGGGTCGTTCCGTACACAATGGACAGTCCGGCCGTCCACGGCGACCGTGCCCGGGACGTACACGCTGAGCGCCACCGGCATGTTCAGCTGGGCCGGGCAGCACTGGGGCACGGTACTCGGTACCGTCACCGTGCTGATCGCCACCCGGGTGCCCGCGGGTACCCACTACCTCTCCGACGTGGCCTGGATGTCGGCCAGCAACTACTGGGGCCCGGTGGAGAAGGACCGCAGCAACGGTGAGCAGGGCGCCGACGACGGGCACACGATGACGATCGGCGGGGTCACCTACGCGAAGGGCCTCGGCGCGCACGCACCGGGCGAGATCGACTACTACACCGGCGGCGGCTGCACGACAGTCCAGACCGATGTGGGTATCGACGACGAGAAGACCGGCGACGGGGACGTCACCTTCCAGATCTGGGCCGACGACCGGCTGGTCGCCCAGGCCCGGGCCACCTGGCAGGACGCGCCCATGCACCTGACCGCCGACGTGACCGGCGCGCAGGTGGTACGCCTGGTGCTGGACCCGGACGGATCCCCGAACAACGACCACTCGGACTGGGCCGGCGCCCAGATCGTCTGCTGAGGCGGTATTGTGCTGGGCCCCCGACCCCGACCGGGGGCCCAGCGGCCGGCGCGGTCGGGCATGCTGATCGGTGTGCAGGTCGACATCGTTCCCGCGGATCCCGCCGACGCCGGCGAGCTGCTGACCATGCAGCGCGCCGCCTACCTCAGCGAGGGCCGGTTGCACGACACGTTCGACATCCCGGCGTTGACCGAAGGGCTCGACGAGGTGCGCGCCTCGATCGAAGCGGGCCTGGTGCTCAAGGCGGTCGCCGGTACCCGGATCGTCGGTACGGTACGGGTCCGGCGCTGCGGCCGGACCGGCCACATCGGCCGGCTCTCGGTCGTACCCGACCTGCAGGGGCAGGGACTGGGCACCCGGCTGGTGGCGGCCGCGGAGGCCGCGCTGGACGGCCTGGTCGACCGGTTCGAGCTGTTCACCGGCCCGCGCAGCGAACCGAACATCCGGCTGTACCGGCGCCTCGGGTACCAGCGGATCCCGGCCCCACGGGACGGGAAAGCGTTCCTGGTCTACCTGGAGAAGACACTCCGGGCATCCGGTGGGTGAACGCTGGCCGTACTCTCGGACGTGTCACCAGACACCCGAGCCCCCGACCGGGAGGACAACCAAGTGGCTCGTCGTACGGCAGCGCTCCTCGCCGGATTCACGGTCGCTCTCACCCTCGCCGCCGGGTGCAGCCCCAACCTGCGCTGGGTCTCACCCACCTCCGGCGCCGCGCCCAGCGCCCCGTCGGCCTCCGGGCCCTCGGTCGGTACCGTCGCCTGGCAGGACTGTACCGACACGGCCAGCGGGATCCTGCCCCGGCTGGCGCCGAACACGGAGTACGACTGCGGCTCGATCCAGGTGCCACAGGACTGGAAGGCGCCGCAGAACGGTGACAAGTTCGACATCGCGCTGATGCGAGTGCGGAACAGGAACCAAACGGACCGGATCGGCTCGCTGATCGTCAACCCGGGCGGGCCCGGTGGCTCGGGGATCGAGATCGCCGCGTACCTCTCCCTCGAGCTGCCCGGCGACATCCTCAACCGGTTCGATGTGGTCGGCTTCGACCCGCGCGGCGTAGGGCGCTCCTCGCCGGCCATCAAGTGCTTCGCCAACTCCGACATGGACAAGGCCTTCGGCCTCGACCCGGACCCGGTCAAGATGGCCGACTTCAACACCCTGGCCAGCCTCTGGCAGAAGATGGGCAACGACTGCCAGCAGAAGTACGGCGCCGAGCTGCCGCTGTTCTCCACCGAGCAGTCCGCCCGGGACATGGACGCGATCCGCGCGGCGGTCGGCGACCAGAAGATCAGCTACCTCGGTTTCTCCTACGGCACCCTGCTCGGGGCGGTGTACGCGCAGCTGTTCCCGAAGAACATCCGGGCCCTGGTCCTGGACGGTGCGGTGGACCCGACCCTGGCACCGGTGGACGCCGCTGAGGGGCAGGCGCAGGGCTTCGAGCACGCCTTCGACGAGTTCGCCGCCTGGTGCAAGCAGAACACCGCCTCCTGCCCGATCGCGCCGAACGCCCGGGCCGCCGTCAACGCGGCGATGCAGCAGGCCCGTACGGCGCCGGTGGCCAACTCCGACGGCCGCAAGGCGACCGCCGGCTGGGTGCTCACCGGCATCACCGAGGCGCTCTACTCACAACAGCTGTGGCCGGTGATGGCGACCGCGGTGGCCGCGCTGCGCCGGGGCAACGCCAAGGCGATCATGGAGCTCGCCGACGAGTACGCCCAGCGCGGCCCGAACGGCCAGTACGGCAACATGTTCGACGCGTTCGACACGATCTCCTGCGACGACGACGCGAGCGGCGAGACGGTGGCGCTGGCCCGGCAGAAGCAACTGGACTGGCGGGCGAAGTACCCGCTGTTCGGCGGGTCACTGGGTACCGGGATCCTGTCCTGCGCGGCCTGGCCGGCCAAGCGCGACCCGTTCCCCACCGGCAAGGCGAAGGGTGCGCCGCCGATGGTCGTGGTGGGTACGATCAACGACCCGGCAACGCCGTACACCAACACGGCGAGACTGGCGAACATGCTGGGCAACTCGACCGTGGTCACCTGGCAGGGTGAGGGGCACACGGCCTACCCGCAGACCTCGTGCATCCGGGCGACGATCGACGCGTACCTGATCA
>JAFMQQ010000608.1 GCA_017354595.1 Micromonosporaceae bacterium | reverse complement strand
GGCACATCCCGCTTCGGCGGGCCGGGCAGCCAGTTGGTCTTGTGGCTGCCCGGAATCACCATCAGGTTGCCGCGTCCGGTTTCGGCGACGTCGGAGAGCCAGAACGCCAGCTTCACCGACAGCCGCGGCCGGGGATCGGTCTCGATCTCCCGGTTCTGCCGGCCACCATCCTGGTGCCAGTGCCACCAGGTCGGCGGCTGTTCGGGGATCGGCGGGTGTACGTCCACATGCGAGTGATAGATGTGGACGTTCCAGCCAAGCAGTGACCAGACCAGCGGGAAGGCGCGCGGGTGGTCGATCAGCCCGACCAGTTCCGGGCAGGTGCTCACCGCGCTCAGTTCATGCAGCGAGCCGTCCTTGGCCAGCCGGCCCTCGACCCGCCGCTGTTCATAGACCCGGTCCAGCACAGCGGTGTAGCGCTGTACCTCCTCGGTGTTCAGGACGCCCGGAACGATGATGAAGCCGTCCCGTTCGAACCGTTCCCGCTGATCGTCAGAGATGGGCGTCCAGGCGGGCGCCAAACTGGATGAGGACAACTCCGTCTCCCCCTACCGCTCCTGCGAGCGTCGAATATCCGCTGCAGCGTGATCCACTTACCAGTGGATCGTGGCCGCTTCCGATGAAGAACCTATGAAGTACCGGCTGCAAACCAGCGCCCTGACGCACCGGGTGCTCGTCGCGCTCCGGGCCGACTGCGCCTCACGGTGCGGCGAGTGCCTCGGTCGGGGAGAGCCGGGCCGCCCGCCAGGCCGGGTACAGGCCGGCGAGCGCACCGATCACCATCGTGGCACCGACACCGCCCACGGTTGCCCAGGCCGGTACCACCGCCGGCCAGCCCTGGTACGCCGCGTAGGCGGTGGTCACGCCGATGCCCAGCGCCACCCCGCCCAGGCCGCCCAGCCCGGACAGCAGCAGCGACTCGGTGAGGAACTGCAGCCGGATCTGGCCCCGGGTGGCGCCCAGCGACCGGCGCAGGCCGATCTCCGCCCGCCGCTCCAGTACCGAGATGACCATTGTGTTCGCCACCCCGACCCCGCCGACCAGTAGCGCCACTGCACCCAGGCCGAGCAGCAGCGCGGAGAGCGTCTGGTCCACCGCATGTTTGGCGGCCAGCGCGTCCGACGGCCGGGACACCTGTACCTCGTCCGGGTGCTCCGGGTTCGCCGTCGCCGCCAGTACCGCCTGCACATCGGTGACCGCGTCATCCCGGGCGCGGGTGTAGACCGTGGTGGCGTACCCGTCGAAGGCGAGCAGTGACTGCGCCACCGGCCAGCCGATCAGTGCGGCCGAGTCGAGCTCCGGCGCGAGCGGCACCGGGTTGAGTACGCCGACCACGCTGAACCAATGGTTGCCCAGCCACACCAGGATGTCCGCGTTCGCCACCGGTATGCCCAACCGCTGCGCCGTGGTCGCGCCGAGCACCACCGCCGGGTACCGCGCCGTGGCCGTGTTCAGCCAACCGCCGTTCTCCAGCGTGGCGCCCACAGTGGACAGTAGGTCGGTACGGGCGGCGAAGACCGAGATGGCGTTGGTCTCCTCGGTCGGGATCTTGTCGCTGCGGAAGATGTGCACATTGGACACCCGGCCGATCGCGGTCACCGAGGTGACCGGCCCGATCCGGCTGATCATCGGGATCGCCTCGTCCGGCAGGTGCGAGTTGTTGCCGAACAGATCCTGCCCGGGCCCGACCCGCAGCAGGTTGGTGCCGAGCGCGGCCAGTTCGCGGTTGAGGTTCTCCGTGCTGGAGGTGGAGATGCCGACCACGGAGATCATGGCGGCGATGCCGATCGCGATACCCAGCGCGGAGAGGAAGACCCGCAACGGCCGGGTGAACAGACCGGATGCGCCGACCCGGGCCACGTCACCGGCGCGCAGCCGGGCCGGGCGAAGCGGCGGCGGTACCGCCTGCAGGGTCACCATGCGGCCACCCCCACTGTCGCTGTATCCAGCACCACCCGGCCGTCGCGCATCTCCACCCGGCGCGGCAGGCTCGCCGCGATCTCCCGGTCGTGCGTGATGACGACCACGGTGGTACCGCCGGCATTCAGCTCGCGCAGCAACTCCATCACGCCGGCGCCCGACTGCGAGTCGAGGTTGCCGGTCGGCTCGTCGGCGAGCACAAGCTGCGGATCGCCGGCCACGGCGCGGGCGATCGCGACCCGCTGCCGCTCACCGCCGGAGAGTTCGTGCGGCCGGTGTTTCATCCGCTGCGCCAGGCCGACCCGGTCCAGCGCGGCGGCGGCCTGCCGCCGCCGCTCCCGCCGCGACACTCCACTGTAGAGCAGCCCGTCCGCCACATTGTCCACAGCGGATACTCCGCCCGCGAGGTGGAACTGCTGGAAGACGAAGCCGACGGTACGGGCGCGTAGCGCGGAGAGCTGCCGGTCCGGCAGCCGCCCCGCATCGTACCCGCCGATGCGTACCTCCCCTGTGGACGGTCGGTCCAGGGTACCCATCACGTGCAGCATGGTGGACTTGCCCGAGCCGGATGGGCCGACGATCGCGACCAGTTCCCCCGGCTGGATGGACAGCGATACGTCGGCCAGCGCGGCCACCCCGCCCGGGTACTGCTTGCCGACGCCATCCAGCTCCACGATCGTCATTGCGGCATCCCCACCGTCATGCCCTCGGTGATGCCGTCGCCGCTGATCTCCACCCGGCCACTGGCGAACATGCCGGTCTTGACGGCGACATAGCGCGTGGTCGATCCCTCCACCACCTGCACGCCGTACCCGCCCTCGGCGAGGGCGACCAGGGCGGAGACCGGTACCGACAGCACGTTGTCGGCCTGCTGGGAGACGAGCGTGACGTCGACCGGCGCGGCATCCAGCGTGCCGAGTGCGTGCTGATCCGCGAC
>JAFMQQ010000607.1 GCA_017354595.1 Micromonosporaceae bacterium | reverse complement strand
GGGGAACCCTGCCCCAGCCCAGCCCCAGCCCAGCCCCAGCCCCCAGCCCGAGCCCAGCCCTCAGGCAGACCCCAGCCGCAACGTGATGCCCGGCAGGCTGCGCATCTGGCGCCACCCCCAGGCCGCGCAGACCGCCACCGTCAGCACGGTCAGCACGCCGCTGAAGACGCCGCGGGAGAGGAACCCGTAGGCCAGGCCGAAGTGCAGCAGCCCGAGGCTCATCCCGGCGTCCACCACCCGGGACACGCCCCATACCAGCGCCACCCGGGTGAATACCCGGCGCACCCCGCGTCGGTGGAACAGGTGCGCCGGCAGGGCGATGAAGTCGCGGGCCAACCGTATCGTCACCGGCCGGCCGAGTGCAGCGCTGCCCAGGAAGAGCAGCGCCATGAGGACCGAGCCGACCACCGGCTGCAGCAGGTACACCAGGGCGCTGGACAGCAGCAGCGCGACACACGCCCGGCCGCACAGCATGCCGGCACACAACAGCAGGGTGCCCGGCATCCGGTAGCCGAGCAGGAAGCGCAGCCCGACCGTGAAGGCGCACCAGCCGATCACCGCGGACAGACCAGCGACCAGGTCGACCGTGTGCAGCAGTACGAACAGTAGGGCCGTCGGTACCAGCACCGTCTCCAGGAACATCCGCCCCGCCCGCAACAGCGCCGGCCGCAGGTGCCCGATCTCGATCACCACCTCGTGGTCGCCGGTATATACCTCAGAGACCGCCGGGGTGGCGGTTGCGGGCACGGCGGACGGATCCTGCGGTACGGGCATATCCATCAATGTCCTCTGTGGACGGCAACCTCGGCGCCGGCGGGACGCGCGAGATCCAGTTCGATGTCGGGTTCGACGCTCGGTGAGCGGGATAGCACACTCACCCCGAATACCAGCAGCGCGCCGGAGCCGGCCAGCGCGGCGAGTGCGCCGGGACTGGTCGCAGGCATGGCGTGGAACGCTAGCACCCCGATCGGATAGCTGGCTAGGGGGTTGGTGATGGTCATCGCGGCGACCGCGGAGGAGAGCGAACCCGCCGCGAAGGCGCCTTGTTCGAGCAGCAGGCCGGCGAGCGTGGACACGGCCAGAGCGTAGCCAGGCCAGTCCACCGCGGTCGCCGGTACGCCGCGCCGCAGCAGGTCCTCCGCGGTGAGCTTGATCAACACCGCGCTCATCGCGAAGCAGAGTCCGGCGGCGATCGCGATCAGCGTCGCGTGAACGAGATGGCGCCGGCCGGCGGACACCATGACCAGTACCCCGACCGCGGCCGCCACACACAGCCCGGCCAGTATCACCCGGCGCCGGTCCGGCTGGCCGGAGACCGGCGCCACGCCGCGTACCGCCAGGAAGACCACCACACCGGCGCAGATCGCCGCACCGCCGATCCAGTCGCCGAGGCTGGGCCAGGCGCGGCGCCATGCCGAAGCCATCGGCAGGGCGAACAGCAGCTGGGTCACCAGCAGCGGCTGTACCAGCGCCACCGACCCGAAGTGCAGAGCGGCCGCCTGGACCAGGAAGCCGACCAGGTTGGTCGCCCAGCCGAACAGCCAGAGCCGGCTGTGCAGCAGCTTGCGTACCAGCCCGAGCAGCGGCCGCAGTACGGCCAGCAGCGGGCCGACGACCCGCCTCGGCAGGACCCGCCCGAGCCAGCCTGGGGAACGCTCGCCCGCGCCCGGATCGGAGGGCACGGGCGCGACGCCGCGGGCGACCCCGTCGGCGGCCGTCCGGTGCGCGGCCCGCTGCTGCAGCGAGGCGGAGGCCGCGAACAGGAACGCTGCCACGAGCCCGAGGATGACGACGAGCAGCACGATGGTCCTCGGAGTTCGGCAACTTGTCTGCCGATCCTCGCACAGCCGGCAGTACGGTGTGCGACAGCCGGCCTACCCGCCCGGTGTCACGCTGCTCACCCGCCGCCGCCGTAGCGGGCGGCGAGGCGGCGGTACAGGCCGGGCACGGCGACCCGGATCGCGACCGGCAGCCGCATCCAGCGCGGGGCGAAGCGCTCCGCCTGGCCGGTGGCGACCGCGCGGACCAGCGCCGCGGCGACCACCTCGGCGGGGATCGGCCGGGGCCGGTCGCGCTGGTACGGCGCGCCGCGCCGGTCGAAGAACGGGGTCTGCACCACACCGGGTACCAGCACCCCGACCCGTACCCCGGTGCCGGTCAACTCCAGCCGCAGACTCTCGGCGAAGACGTCCAGCCCCGCCTTGGTCGCCGAGTACACCGCCTCGCCGGCCACCCCCATCCGCCCGGCGATCGAGGTGACGAACATCAGGTACCCGTCGCCGCGCTGCGCCATCTGCGGCAGCAGCAGCCGGGTCAGCGCGACCGGTGCGCGCAGGTTCACCGCGATCAGCCGGTCCGCGCCGGCAGTGTCCATTGTGGAGAATTGGCCGGCCCAGCCCTGGCCGGCGTTGTTCACCAGGATGTCGACCCGGTCGGCCGCGTCGAGCGCGGCCTGCGCCAGGCGGCTCGCGCCGTCCGGCTCGGCCAGATCCGCCACGATCGCGGTACCGCCGGTCCGCTGGGCCAACTCCGCGAGCGGCCCGCCAGCCCGGCCATGTACCAGCACCCGGGCGCCCGCCGCGGCCAGGCGCAGCGCGCTCTGGTACCCGATGCCGGAGGAGGCCCCGGTGACCAGGGCGACGCTTCCGCTGATCCGCACCGGCCCACCCTCGCACAACTTCTACGAGAGGTGTGGCGGTTGGCCCGGCATAACCGCTACTTCGATGAGGTTATCCATCCACATGCGGCGAAGACGCCTACTATTCAGGATTGTGAATTACCGGGTCGTGCCGTACCGCCGGTTGGTCGCACTGGTCGCCGCTGGAGCGCTGGTCTGGCTCACCTCCGTACCGGGCCCGGTAC
>JAFMQQ010000606.1 GCA_017354595.1 Micromonosporaceae bacterium | reverse complement strand
CGAACAACGGCAGGGCGATCAGGATGGCGCCGAGTGTGCCGGACGTGATGATCAGGCGGGAGGGTCGCAGCCGCATAGCTTTCCCTTCGCGTGGCGCACCATCGACACATTGACGGCGCGCATCCCCGTTGGCCGAAACCATGACACCGTCACCCGGTGCGCCTGTCAACTCGCTGGGCTGACTCCGGAGTGACTCCGGGAAAGTTGCGGGAGAAGCTATTTGTACCGGAAGCCGTCGCGGAACCGCCGGAAGAAGCCGCCCTCGGGGGGCAGCGGTTGTGCCGGCGGCGGTGTGCTGCGCCGCTGGGTGGCGACCGGCTGGTCATAGTCGGTGCGCGCGATCGCGTCGATGACCTGCTCCTCGGTGAAGGAGTCGGAGCCCTCGATCTCCGGTACGAAGCCGACCAGGACACCGTCGAGCATCACCTGGGCCTCCAGGCCGGCGGTACCGTCGGTGTCCCAGACCGCCTGCCGCCCGTCGGGCAGCGCGATACTGATGCCGAACTGTGATACGGCTGCCCGCTCCAGATGCGCCGGGACGCCCCGGTCGCGCAGGGCGTCGACGATGTGACGGGCTCGGTTCTCGTCCACTAGAGACCTTTATAGCGCGAGCCGGGGCGGCGCGGCGCCGGGGCGGGCAGGTTCACCCGCACCGCCCGGGCTGGGGCACCTCAGCCCAGGCCGCTTCAGCCGGGGCCGCTTCAGATCGGCCGGGCGGCGCTGACACTGCGCAGGTCGGGGGCGACCGATACCAGCCAGCCACCGGCGCGCCCGAGGCGCAGCAGCACCTCCGGCTCGGGTGGCAGGTCGACCGGCTCCGAGGCGGCGGCGGGCCACGCCGACCGTACCCGGGCCGCGGGCGCCAGCCAGGCCTGCAGCGCGGCGATCGGGTCGGGTTCGGCGAGCAGCTCCCGGGCCGTACCCAGCGAGTCGAGCAGTGCGTCCAGCGCCGTGCCGGCGGTACCGGCGTTGCCGCCGCAGATCGCCGCGGTCAGCCCGGGCTGGCTGGCCGCGACCCGGGTCCCGTCGCGGAACGAGCCGGCGGCCAGGGTGAGAGCGAGCGGGTCGTCCGCGGCGAGCCGTACCAGCGCCGCGGCGACCAGGTGCGGTACGTGCGAGACGGCGGCGACCGCCCGGTCGTGCTCCTCGGCGGTCGCCGGTACCACCCGGGCGCCGAGGCCGGTGAGCAGGTGGGCCAGGGCCAGCCAGTCGCGCATATCGGTGCGCGGTTCGAGGCAGAGTACCCAGGCGCAGCCCTGGAACAGGGTGGGGTCGGAGGCGTCGAAGCCGGATGTCTCCCGGCCCGCCATCGGGTGCCCGCCGATGTACCCGGCGAGCAGGCCGAGCCGGCCGATCCGCTCCGCCACCATCGCCCGTACCGGCACCTTGACCGAGGTCACATCGGTGACCAGACCGGGGTGCCCGGTGCGGGCCAGCTCGTCCAGCACACCGGGGATGGCCGGCAGCGGTACCGCCAACGCGACCAGATCCGCGCCCTCCACCGCGTCGGGTACCGAGCCGGTGACCCGCCACCTGGTGCCGGTACGGACCTTGGCCGCGGCGGTGCGGGCCATCGCCCGGGTCGACGGGTCGGCGTCGTACCCGAGCACTGTGTGACCGGCGCCGGCCAGCGCGCGCAGCAGCGACCCGCCGATCAGGCCGAGACCGATCACCGCAGCGCGCACGGCGCACACTCTCGCACATCTGCGGTCCGGCCGGCTCGGGCGGGATACTCTGCGGTCATGGCTGAGCGCAGCATCTGGGCGGCACCGGACCGGCTGGGCACCCACCCGGCTGAGGCTGCCGCGGCCCAGCCGGGGGTACGTCAAGCCCAGCCGGGGCCGGCCCGGTCGGGGCCGACCCAGCCGGGGCCGGGCTACCCGGGAGCACGACCCACCAGAATCACCCTGCCGCCGGGGTTCGCCCCGCCGTCGGTGTCCCGGCCGGCTGCCTCGCCGATGCCGCAGACGATGGCCCGGACCCCGTCCGGCCTGTTCCCGTCCGGCCCGCCCCGTCCGGCGTACCGCGAGCCGCACCAGGTCCGGCTCGGCGCGGTGGCACTGGGCGCTGTCGCCGGTACCCTCTGGATGCTCTTTCTCGGCCTGCTCGCCGTCGATGCCCGCAGCTACATCCGGTGGAGCCTCGCCGCCGGGCTGCTGGCCTGGGGCGCGGCGCTGGGGCTTGCCCGGTACGGCATCCGCGGCATCGCCGTCGGCGTGGCGCTCTCCACCGGCCTCGGGATGGCGATCGCCGGGGTTATTCTCACCGAGCACTGGGCCGGGGGGCACTGGCTGCTGTGGTGAGGCAGCGGTCAGACCCGCTACCGTCACGCCAAACGACAAGCATCAACCGGGGGAACAGTGTCGTACTTCGCCGCTGCGGTTGTTCGTGGACCCGACGGGTGGGCCGGGTCCGAAGTGGAGTTGAACGGCGTCGCCGATATCGACGAGGTCGCCGACCGGCTGCGCGACATCGAGCCGGATGCGGATGTATCGCTGTTGTTCGTCGAGGCCGACGACGCGTACCTGGTGATCCTGCGACTGGATGAGGGCGAGGATCTTCGCATCTTCGGTTCGGACTCGGCCTTCGCCGAGGAGTCCCGGCTGGGCGCGTTGCTGCTCGGCGAGGCGGAGGGGCCACCCTCGGTACCGGGCTCACCGGCGGGGTGGGTGGAGCCGGCAGAGGTACCCGCGGATGGCGGGCTCGGTACCGACGAGCCGGTCGGGAGCGAGCCGGCCGCTGATACCAAGGAGCCGGACGTGGAGCCGGTCGGCGACGCGGATCTGCTCGCGGATCTGGGCATGCCGGCGCAGCGGCTGCTGGTGGTGTGCGGCCGGGACGGCATGATGCCGGCGGACATGACGG
>JAFMQQ010000122.1 GCA_017354595.1 Micromonosporaceae bacterium | reverse complement strand
GGGTGATCCGGCGGCCGGGCAGCCGCCGGGTGACATCGGCGAACCGGAACAGCACCACCTGGGAGCCGGCCGAGCGCAGCCCGCCGATCGTCTGGTCGAACCGGGACAGCATCGGCCCGGCCGCGAAGCTGCGGCGCAGCACGTCGTTCCCGCCCGCGGCGAAGCTGATCAGATCCGGCCGCATCCGGCTGGCCGCCGGTACCTGCTGGTCGACGACCGAGTCGAAGAGCCGGCCCCGCACCGCCAGGTTGGCGTACCCGAAGCCCGGCGTCTGGCGGGCCAGCCGCGCGGCGACCAGGTCGGCCCAGCCGCGGTATCCGGTGCCGTCCGGGTGCGCGTCGTCCAACCCCTCGGTGAAGCTGTCCCCTACCGCCACGAAACTGCGATATTCCACGGGGTACGAGTCTGCCAAACCGGTCCGCTCTCATGAAAGGCTCGATAGTGTGACCGAACTCAAGACCGAACTGCACGACTACCTGCGCGAGGCGCGGGAGGCCCTGGTGTGGAAGCTCGACGGCCTCTCCGACTACGACATCCGCCGGCCGATGACGCCGACCGGGACGAACCTGCTCGGCCTGCTCAAGCACCTGGCGAGCGTGGCGGCCGGGTACTTCGGCGAGACCTTCGGCCGGCCCTTCGCCGAACCGCTGCCCTGGTTGGACGAGGGCGCCGAGGTCAACGCCGACATGTGGGCGACCGCAGACGAGTCCCGGCAACAGATCCTCGACCTGTACCGTCGCGTGTGGACACACGCCGACGCCACCATCGACGCGCTCGAGCTGGACGCGACGGGACGGGTGCCGTGGTGGCGGCCGGAGCGCAACCAGGTGACCCTGCACCGGATCCTGGTACACATGCTCGCCGAGACCGACCGGCACGCCGGGCACGCGGACATCATCCGGGAGCTGATCGACGGGGCGGCCGGGCTGACCGCGTCGAAGAGCAACCTGCCGCCGGAGGACGCCGCGTCGTGGCGGGCCTACCGGGACCGGCTGGAGGCCACCGCCCGTATGTTTGAGGGGTGAAGCTCTCCGTCCTGGACCTGATGACAGTACGCACCGGGCAGACCACGGCCGACGCGCTCGCCGCGTCGGTACGGCTGGTCCAGCGGGCCGACCAGCTCGGCTACCACCGGTACTGGGTCGCGGAGCATCACAACATGCCCTCGGTCGGCTCCACCAACCCGCCGGTGCTGATCGCGCTGCTCGCCTCGCGGACGGAGCGGATCCGGGTCGGCTCCGGCGGAGTGATGCTGCCCAACCACGCGCCACTGCTGGTGGCCGAGCAGTTCGCACTGCTGGAGGCGGCGGCTCCGGGCCGGATCGACCTGGGCATCGGCCGGGCACCCGGCAGCGACCCGGTGGTCTCCGCAGTGCTCGGCCGGGGCCTGGACTCCACTGTGGACGACTACCCGGCGAACGTGCGGGCGATCGCGAGCCTGCTCTCCCCGGCGGGTGCCGCGGTACGCCTGCCGGACGGGCAGGAGTACGAGCTGCGCGCCACGCCGGCCGCGACGACGGTACCGGAGATCTGGCTGCTCGGCTCCTCCGACTACTCCGCCGCCCTGGCCGCCGCGCTGAGCCTGCCGTACGTCTTCGCCTCCCACTTCTTCGCCGGTACCGGTACCGACCGGGCACTGGCGCTGTACCGGGAGCGGTTCACCCCGTCGGCGGCGCTGCCCGCCCCGCGCACCCTGGTGACCGCGAACGCGGTGGTGGCGCCGACCGGCGAACAGGCGCGGGTGCTGGCCCGGCCGCAGCTGCAGCGGATGGCGTTCATGCGCAGTGGCCGCCCGATGGCGCCGCTGTCCACTGTGGAGGAAGCGGAGCGGACTCAGACCACTGCGCTGGAGGATCAGCTGATCGACGAGATGAGCAGCAACTGGGTGATCGGCGAGCCGACCGAGGCGGTGTCCCGGTTGCGGGCGCTGGCCGAGCGGACCGGTACCGACGAGGTGATGGTGGTACCGGCCGCCTCGGCGCACGAGCACGAGCCGACCGACCGGTACCCGGCCCGGGAACGCACCCTCGAACTGCTCGCCGGCGCGCTGACGGCGTGACGCCCCGCCCGGCTCAGCTGGTTCGCAGCGCCGGCATCGGCACCGGTACGCCCAACGCGGCGGCGCCCGCGCCCACGCCGCCCTCGCAGCTGTTCGGCGGTGCGGTAGTGACACCGCGGGTGGATGGGCGTTCCGCGGCCCAGAACATGAAGCCCAGCATGCCGGCCGTGGTACCGGCGCCGTTGGGTGGCACCGACTGCACGTACCCGGCGGTCGCCTGCTGTACCGAGGAGCCGTAGCTGGTGCACTCCGGGCGCACCTTGCTGCCCTCGGCGATGAACAGGCTGCCGGTGAACTTCGCCGGCGCCAGTGGCGGGATCGGCGGCGAGTACTGCGGTTTGCCGTCCACGTGCTCCTGCCAGTTGCCCTCCGCGGCACTCGCCGACGGCTGCTTGCTCGGCACCATCGCGTTGGCGTAGTCGAGCACCGGGGTGTCGGTACGCAGCCAGTCCGCGGTCGCCTTCCGGTCCAGGTCGATCAGCCAGCGGTCGCCGGCCGCCAGGTCGATGGTGAGCCGGGCGGCCGGGTTCGCGCCGGTCGGGTCGTACGGCAGCGCGCTCCGGTACGCCGTGATGAAGTTCTGCAGGCCCACCAGATCCGGGTTGCTGCTCGCCTCGTAGTCGATCTCGATGCCGACGCCCAGCCGCTGGGCCACCGCGGCCGCGTCGCGGCCCAGCTGCGCCGCATCCTCGGCCAGCGCCTGGTTCCACGCGTCCACATAGGTGATGCCGCCGATCGACAGCATCACCCGTACGCCATGGCTGGTGAAGTAGTCGACGATGTCGGTCGTCATGCCTCGCGGTACACCGTCCACTGTGGTCGCATCGGTCGTCGCGTGAAGGAGCTTCTCCGGCTGGACGAAGCTCAGCACGACGAGGTTCACCGATGGTTGACCGTCACCGCGGTCGATCAGCCAGTGGTTGGCGGCGTCGAACTCGGCGACCGTCCGCACGGTACCCCAGATGCAGGCGTCGTCGGAGCAGTGCCAGGCGCCGTACACCTGGATGGGTGTGGCGGCCGCGGTCGGCGCCGGCCTCGCCGCGGCAGTGACGGGGGCGGCCAGCAGCAGGGTCGCCAAGGCAGCGATGAGCTTCATAATAGTCAGGTACCTTAACCGTTACTCGGTGTTGACATCAATACTTGTAAAGAGTTGTATTCGGAATGATCACGCCTGGACCCGCCACCCGACCTGGCGCGCCCCGGGAGGGCACGCCCCAGTCAGCCCGCTGAGGGGTACCCATGCGCGCACACCCCCGCGCCTCCGCCGCGCTCGCCCTGCTCGCCATCGCTGCCATGACAGCCGTCGCGGTGCCCGCCTCCGCCCAGCCGGCCGCCGCCGCGCCCACGCCCACCAACGTGGTCCGCGACGGCCATGCCCGGTTCCAGGTCATCACGCCGACCCTGATCCGGCTGGAGTACGCCGACGACGACCAGTTCACCGATGCGGCCACCTTCAACGCGCAGCTGCGTACCCCGCCACCGGTCGCGTACACCAGCCGGGTCGAGGGCGACTCGCTGGTCATCAGCACCGCCTCGCTGACCCTGCGGTACCAGCGCGGCTCCGGCCCGTTCTCCGCCGCCAACACCTCGGTCGACCTGTCCGTCGCCGGCCGGCCGGTCACCGCCCACCCGCAGTTCCCGGCCGGGCGCACCTGCCCGTTCGGCACCCCGTGCGAGGCGGAGGAGGCTGGCCTGACCGGCGGTGCCGGTACCGCGACCGACCACAGTGGATACTCCGGTGCCGGGTTCGTGGCCGGGTACGAGCGCCCCGGTGCCACGGCGAGCTGGACCCTGGCCGGGGTACCCGCCGATGGCGACTACACGGTCGCCGTCCGGTACGCCAACGACCGCGGCTCCGACGGCCAGGTGACCACCCGCACGCTGAGCCTCACCGCGGGCGGGGTGACCACGCAGCTGCGCCTGGCGCCGACCGGCAGCTGGGACAACTGGGCGGACGCGACCGCCACCGTGCACCTGCCCGCCGGTACCAGCACGCTCGCGCTGGCCTGCGGTGACACGGACTCGTGCCGGGTCAATGTGGACCGGATCGCCGTGGTCGCACCGGGCGACCCGATCCCGGTACCGCCGCCGGCCCAGCCCAGCACCAACCTCGGCGGCTACTACCGGGCGCTGGACGGGCAGAGCGGCCCGGTGCCACTGCACGACGGGCTGCTGGACACCCGCGGCTGGTACCTGCTGGACGACACCGACACTGCACTGTGGACACCCGGCGGCTTCCCGCAGCCGCGCCCCGCCCACCAGAGTGTCTACGAGGACGGCTACTTCTTCGGGTACGGCCACGACTACCGGACCGGCCTGCGCGACCTGGCCGCACTCACCGGCCCGGCGCCACTGCTGCCGCAGTGGGCGTTCGGCAACTGGTTCTCCCGCTACCAGCCGTACACAACCGCCGACTACGAACAGACGATCCTGCCCACCTTCCGCGCCGAGCAGGTACCGCTGGATGTGCTCGTCATCGACACCGACTTCAAGAACCCGAGTACCTGGAACGGCTGGAACTGGAACCCGTCGCTCTTCCCGGACCCGCAGTCCTTCATGGACTGGACCAAACAGCAGGGCCTGCACGTCACGCTCAACGTGCACTCCAGCATCGAGTCGACCGACCCGCAGTTCGCCACCGCCAACGCCACCGCCGGTGGGCTGATCCCGACCGGTGGCACCAACTACGTCTGGGACTGGTCCGACCCGAAGCACGTGGACTCGTACTTCTCGCTGCACCAGCCGTTCGAGCAGCAGGGGGTGCGCTTCTGGTGGCTGGACTGGTGCTGTGACGACAGCCGGTCCTCGATGCCCGGGCTCACCCCGGACTCGTGGATCAACCAACTGTACACATCGGACCTGACCGACAAGGGACTGCGCGGCTTCGCTTTCGCCCGGCTCGGCTCCTCGCTGCAGAACTACGGCGGCACCTTCTCCTCCGGGGCGTGGGCCGAGCACCGCAGCACCGTCCACTTCACCGGTGACACCCAGGCCACCTGGAGCATGCTCAACTTCGAGTCGTACTTCACCGCGCGCGAGGGCAACATCGGCGTCCCGTACGTCACCCACGACATCGGCAGCTTCCTCGGCGGCCAGCTCCCGGACGACCTGTACCTGCGCTGGGTGCAGCTGGGCGCCTTCCAGCCGATCGACCGGCTGCACTCCAACCACGCGCCACGGCTGCCCTGGGAGTACGACGACACCGCCCGCGGTATCGCGGAGAACTTCATGCGGCTGCGCGAGTCGCTGGTGCCGTACCTGTACACCACGGCGCGGCAGTCGTACGACACCGGGCTGCCGATGGTGCGCGGGCTCTACCTGGACTACCCGGAGGCGCCGGAGGCGTACCAGTTCGACCACGAGTACATGCTCGGCGACCAGATGCTGGTGGCACCGGTGGCCACACCCGGAACCGTTGCCAGCACACAGGTGTGGTTCCCGCCCGGCACCTGGGTGGACTACTTCACCGGCGCGCAGTTCACCGGCCCGGCGACCCGTACCATCACCACGCCGCTGTCCCGGATGCCGGTCTACGTCAAGGCGGGCTCGGTGCTGCCGACGCAGCCGTACACCGACAACCAGCACCCCGGCCTGCCCACCCTGTTGCGGGTGGACGGCAACGCGGCCGGCTCCACCCGCTACTACGAGGACGCCGGGGACGGCCTCGGGTACCAGCACGGCGGGTACGCCTGGACAACCGTCGCCCACACCGTGGACGCCGGCGGGCAGAGCATCACGGTGGACGGCGCGCAGGGCGACTACCAGACCCAGCCGGGCGCCCGGCGGCTGCAGGTCGACCTGACCGGCGTCACCCAACCGACCGGCGTGACGCTGGACGGCAGCGCGCTCGCGCCCGGACTGTGGCAGTACGACGCGCAGACCCGGACGGTGCATGCGAAGCTGCCCGCCACCGGTACCCGCGACACGGTCACGGTACGGTTCGCCGGCGTGCAGGCGGTGCCGGTGACCCCGCCGCCGGCGGTGGGGCTGGAGCTGTCCGCACCGGCGCTGGTCGCCGGTGACTCCGGTACGGTCACCGCGACGGTGAACGATGCCGGCCCCGGTCCGCTGTCGGCCGCCACGCTGAGCCTGCCGGTTCCCACCGGCTGGACTGCCACCCCCACCACACCGACCACAGTGGACGAGATCCCGGCCGGCGGTACCGGTACCGTCAGCTGGCGGGTGACCGCCCCGGCACCGGCGGAGCTGATCCAGGCGACCAGGCTGACCACGCACCTGACCTACTCCTACGGCTCACCCCCGGTGACCGCGGCGCAGGACGGCTTCGCCACCTCCTATGTGTCCACACCGGTCGCGGCGCCGTACCGCACCTTCCACTCCTCCCCGACCGGCTACTTTGGACAGTCCGGCGACCGGCTCGCGATCCTCGCCGACGGTACGGACACCTGGCAGGGCGATGACGCCTACGGCGCGGTCTACCTGCCCGGTGCCCTGGGCAGCTCGGGCACCGCCACGGTGCGGCTGGACCACCAGGACGCCACCGACCAGTGGGCCAAGGCCGGGCTGATGATGCGCTCGGACATGACCGGCGCCGGCCGCGCCGGCGGGTACGCGATGGTGGCGCTGACACCCGGCAACGGGGTGGCGTTCCAGTGGGACTCCGACGGCAACGGTTCGCTGGACCAGAACATCAACACCGGCGCCGGTACCGCCACCGGCCCGATCTTCCTGCGGCTGCAGCGCGACGGCGGTACGGTCACCGCCGCGTACTCGACCGACGGTACGACCTGGACGGTGGTGGGTACCGCGACCGTCCCGGGTGTCACGTCCACTGAGGACACTGGAGTCTTCGCCACCGCCCATGCCGGCGTACCCGGACTGGCCACCTTCACCGGCCTCGCGGTGAGCTGACGCCGTGCTGGCGCAACTTCATTGAAGTCGGGCTTATCGACACGGCCGTAAGCCCAACTTCAATGAAGTTGCGCGGTGGTGGGCGGCGCCAGTTAGTGGAACTTCTCCCCGGTCACGGCGAGCGCCTCGCGGACCAGACCGGGCAGCGTCCGGGACGGATGGTCGAGCCAGACCTGAGCGGCGACCCGGAGCGTGTTGAGGTAGTTCGCCGCGAGCAGCCGGGCGCGCAGCGTGGCGTCGATGCCTGCGTGGGCGTGTCTGCCGGCCGGGATCCGGTCCGCCATCGCCAGGGCCAGCTCCCGTTCGGCCGCGGCGTAGATGGCGACCTGCTCGGCGAGCAGCGACGGGTGCCGGCGCAGCCGCCGGTACCGGGCCGAGGAGTGCCGGTCCTCGGCGGCGAACTCGGCGACCCAGGCCTGGGCGGCATGGGTGAGCGCGGCCCAGGGTGGCTCTGCCGCCGGGCGCGCCCGGACCAGCTCGATCAGGTGGTCCAACCGGGCCCGCTCGCCGTGCAGCAGCGCCTGCTCCTTGCTGGCGAAGTAGTTGGAGAAGGTGCGCCGGGAGACGCTCGCCGCGTCCGCGATCGCCTCCACAGTGACGTGTTCCACACCGTTCTCGGTGGCCAGGCGCATGGCCGCCTCGTGCAGCGCCTCGCGGGTCGCCGCCTTCTTCCGCTCACGCAGGCCGGTGGTCATCAGCTCTGAAGCGTACGCCGGGGAATTGTTTCCCGTCGAGAAAACTTGCACATTGGGAACCGGGCGAGTCATGCTCGGGACACCCGGACCACCTGGAGGCACCTGTATGACCGCGGCCGCACACGCCCAGCACGAGACGCACGCCCAGCACGAGACGATGGGGCACCGGCAGCGGCTGGAGGCGCTCTCCGGCCTGCTGCTCGTCCTGTTCGTCGCCCTGCTC
>JAFMQQ010000605.1 GCA_017354595.1 Micromonosporaceae bacterium | reverse complement strand
GGCATGATGGACGAGCCCGGCTGGAGGTCCGGGATACGCAGCTCGGCGAGGCCGGCCAGCGGACCCGAGCCCATCCACCGGATGTCACCGGCGATCTTGTGCAGCCCGACCGCGACGGTACGCAGCTGGCCCGAGGCTTCCACCAGGGCGTCCCGGGCGCCCTGCGCCTCGAAGTGGTTGCGCGCCTCGGTCAGCGGCAGCCCGGTCATCTCCACCAGGCGGGCGATGACAGCCGCGGCGAAGCCGGGTGGGGTGTTGATTCCGGTACCGACGGCGGTACCGCCCAGTGGCAGCTCGGCCAGCCGGGGCAGGACTCCGGTCAGCCGCTCCACGCCGTACCGCATCTGGGCCGCGTACCCGCCGAACTCCTGGCCGAGGGTGACCGGCGTGGCATCCATCAGGTGGGTACGCCCCGCCTTGACCACCGCCGCCCACTGTTCCGCCTTGTTGTCCAATGTGGACGACAGGTGTACCAGCGCCGGCAGCAGCTCGTGCGAGACCGCCGTGGTCGCCGCGAGGTGGATCGAGCTGGGGAAGACGTCGTTGGAGGACTGCGAGGCATTCACCACATCGTTGGGGTGTACCCCCACCCCAAGCGAGCGGGCGGCGAGCGTGGCGAGCACCTCGTTCATATTCATGTTGGACGACGTACCCGAGCCGGTCTGGAAGACATCCACCGGGAACTGGGCGTCCCACTCGCCGGCGGCGACCGCCGCGGCGGCATCCTGGATCGCGCTCGCCACTTCGGCCGGTATCACGCCCAGCGAGCCGTTCACGTACGCCGCGGCAGACTTGATCTTCGCGAGGGCGGCGATGTGCTCGCGCTCCAGCGGGGTACCGGAGACCGGGAAATTCTCCACCGCCCGCTGGGTCTGCGCCCGCCACAGCGCCTCCGCCGGTACCTTCACCTCGCCCATGGTGTCGCGTTCGATGCGATACTCCATGGCCCTATCCTGCCCCGCGAGAGCCGGTTCTATTACTGGAGTGCCACATCGGTCGCCGGGCGCCCGAACCGGATCAGCCAGGCGTACCATTCTGCTGCCGTCTGATAGGCGGTGAGGAATGTCCACAGGGGAGGAACTGTGCGCAGTTCTATCCGAGTCGCCGGATTCGCCGCCGTGGCCATGGTCGCCGCTTCGCTGCCCGGTCAGGTAGCCAACGCCGACAGCCCGACGACCCTCTACGTGCGGGGCGGCGTGACGTGCAGCGACACCGGTCCAGGTAGCCAGGCCGACCCGTTCTGCACCATCCAGCACGCGGCGGATGTGGTGAACCCCGGACAGACGGTGCTGATCGACGGCACAACCGCCACCTTCACCCATGTCTACGACGAGGCGGTGACCGTCACCCGGTCCGGCACGCCCGAAGCGCCCATCGTCTTCACCGGCACCGGGCCGGGAGGCGCCCGGGCGGAGATCCTCCCGGGTGACGGGCCGGCTGCGGTCGTCACCCTGACCGGTGTGCACGACGTGCGCCTGGAACACCTCGACATCATGCACCTGCCGGGGCAGGACGGCGTCGACCTGCAGGGGGTACACGGCGTGACGGTGGACGGGTTCACCATCGCTACGGTTGGCGGCCCGGTCGGGCCGGGAGGTAACGGCGTCACGATCGATGGCTCATCATCGGATGTCACGGTCTCCCGCAACGGATGGGAGAACGCTGTCAGGTTCGGTACCTATGGCGTACAGGCGCTGAGCGGAGCGTCCAACATCACCGTGACGGCCAACTCGATCTGGGCGGAAGCCGGCGCGGTGCGGCTGACCGGCGTTTCCGGTGCGGCGGTCACCAGCAACGGCATGACCGGCAAGTGCGGGCCGATGATCGGCGTCGATGGCACCTCCTCGGCCGTGGTGGTGGAGAACAACGTGGTCGGGCCCTTCCCTCCGACGACCAACTGCGCGACGGGTACCGCGACCGCGCTCTGGGTCTCGGCCGACTCCGCCACCGGCGTCCGGGCCGACTACAACGCGGTGCAGATCGGCGCACCGGACTATGTGTACGACTGGGCCGGCACCACATACCCGACGCTGCAACAGTTCCAGGCCGGCACCGGCCAGGGCGCCCACGACGTGCCGGTGCCGAACTACGCCGATGGCGGCGGCACTCCACGGGGCGTACCACCAGAAGGCTCGCCACTGGTCGACTCGGCCGACGCGACCGCACCAGGTGAGCTCGGTACGGACCTCAGCGGTCGTCCGCACGTCGACGATCCGCTGGTCGGCAATACCGGCACCGGCCTCGGCTACCACGATCGCGGCGCGATCGAACTGCAGGACGCGCTCCCGCTGGCCCCGGTCTACACACCCAGCAACACTCGCGGACCGGCGCCGCTCGACCTCTCCGTTGCGTTGGATGCGCCCGCGGTCAGCCCGTGGGCCGAGCCGGTGACGTACACAGTGGACTTCGGCGACGGGGACGGGCCGGTGCCGGTAACCGCCGGTACGGCGACACACACCTACCAGACGCCGGGCACATACACCGCGACCGTCGCGGCGGCCGACACCGGCGGTTCAACGAGCACGGTTACCCAATCAGTCATCGTCGGCACGACGCTGCCGAACGTACCCACACTGGCGGTGGGACCGTACACCAGCGACATCAGCGGGGCCGGACCCTCGATCGGACCCGCGCTCGCCAACTTCAGCGTCGACAAGGGCGGCAACGACTGGGAGGTGACCGACGACCGGCTCAGCTTCGGCGACGGGACGACGGCGGGCGCCGGCGGCGCACAGCCGGTCGGCCACCAGTTCCCCGGCCCGGGCACATATACCGCGACCCTCACCCAGACCGACGTCCTCGGCCGGGTCTCCACGGCGAGTACCCGGGCGACCGTGGGCGACGAATACTTCCCGGTGGCCGGAGCGCCGATCCGGGT
>JAFMQQ010000604.1 GCA_017354595.1 Micromonosporaceae bacterium | reverse complement strand
CTGACCGCCTGGCTGCTGGTGGCGCTGATCCGTTCCTGGCCAGCGGCGACCGGCCGGTTGGCGTGGCGCGCACTCGACGCGATGGTGGTGGCCGGACTCGCGGTGGTGGCGCTGGCCGTCTCCCGCGGTACCGTCACCAGCACCGCGCTCGCCGATCACACCGACCCGCTGCTGCCGGTACTTCCGGTGCTCTTCGTGGTCTGCGGCGGCCTCCTGGTCGGTCGGGTCTGGCCGGTGCTGGTCGGGCTCGGCGCCCGGCTGCTGCCGCACCGCCTGCTCGCCGCCCGGCTCGGCCTGCTCGGCGCGCTGCGCCGTCCACTTAGGCCGGTCGCCACCGCGGCGTTCGTCGCCGCCGCCAGCGGCATCGTCGTCTTCGCCGCCGGCTACCAGGCGACCCTCGCGCAGGGGGCGGTGGAGCAGGCGAGTTTCGCGGTACCGCTGTCGGCCACCGTCGCCACCGGCAGCACGCTGGTCCGCCCGCTGGAGTTGACCGGCCTTCCCGGGTACGCGCGGGTGGTGCCGGGCGCCTCGGCGCACGGGGTGGTGCGTTCGGACGCTGGTATCGCGCTCAACTCGGCCGAGACGCTCACTGCCCAGGTGCTCGGGGTGGACCCGGCCGTGCTACCGCAGATCCCGTCCTGGGGCCACGTCGCCGGCGGGGTGGACCCGGCGACCGCGGCGCGGCTGATCCGGTCACCCTCCACTCGGGACGGTCTGCCGGTACCGGCGGGCACCGTCCGGATCTCCTTCCCGGAGACCGGCGACCTGTCCCAGATCCAGCTGACCGCCTGGCTGCGCGCGGCGGACGGGCGGGACGCGCCGGTGCCGCTGGCGCCCGATCCTTTAGCTGGACGTCCCTCGGGCACCGTCGCCGGGCCGGTGCCGGCCGGGCTGACCCAACCGGTCCGGCTCTTCGCCGTGGTGGTCGCACAGTCCAGCGACTTCACCACCATCCAGCAGCACCACCTCGGCGAGGGCGGAACGAAGACGGCCACCTTCGACGGTACGGTCAGCCTCGGCATCCCCAGCTTCGGTGCCACCGGCTGGGCCGGCTGGGGCTCGGTGGACACCGAGGCCAGCGGTGCCCAGGTGAGTACGGCCAACGGGGTGCTCAGCATCGGGTACCGGTTGGGCGGCAACCGGATCGTGGTACGCCCGGGCGCCGGTACGCTCGCCGCGCCGGTACCGGTGCTCGCCGACCCGGTCACCGCGGCCCGCGCCGGGCACCGGCTGCTGCCCCTGGTGATGAACGGCGAGCAGCCGGTGCAGGCCCGGGTGGTCGGCGTACTGCCCCGCTTCCCGACCCTCGGCACCCGGTTCCTGGTCGCCGACGCGGGCGCGCTCGCCGATGCGCTCGACGCGCAGGAGCCGGGTACCGGCTCGGTCAGCGAGGTGTGGCTGTCCGCACCGCCGGCCGAGTCCGCGGCACTGGCCGCGGCACTGGCCGCCGCGCCATACGACCAACTGCAGGTGTCCATAAGGGACGATCGGCAGCGGCAGCTCGCCGCTGACCCGGTGGCCCGTGGCGCCAGCGCGCTGCTGACCGCGAGCGCCGGGCTCGCCCTGCTGATCGCCGCGCTCTCGGTGGTGCTGCTCGTGGTCGCCGAGCGGCGCGACGAGTCGGCCGAGCTGTACGCCTGGGAGAGCGACGGAGTGGCACCGGGTACCCTGCGCCGGTCGCTGTTCGCCCGGGCGTGCGCCGTGGTCGCCGTTGCGGTACCGGGTGGTCTGCTGATCGGCGCCGCACTCTCCACTGTGACCACTCGCCTGGTCACCGTGACCGCCGTCGGCACCGCGCCCGATCCCCCGCTGTTCCTGGCGATCGGCCCGGCCTTCGCGGGCACCACCCTGGCGGTGGGTGTCGGCGCCGGGCTGCTCGCCGCGGCCGCGGTCGCCGGTGCTGCGCTACGCGAACGCCTCCCCCGCCGGCCCGAGGAGCACGCGTGGTAGGCGGCTCCCGCGCGCTTCCTGCCCTCGGCGCGCCTCTCCCGGGCGCGCACCCCCGGGGCGCGCTTCCTGCCCTGGGCGCGCCCTCCCCGGGCGCGCTGCGGGCGCATGACGTCTTCTGCCTGTACCCGACGCCCCGCGGGCACGTGGCCGCGCTGCGCGGCCTCACCCTGGACGTGGCGCCCGGCGAGCGGGTGGTGGTACACGGGCCCAACGGCTCGGGCAAGACGACTCTGCTGCGGGTACTCGCGGGCGAGCGCAGCCCCAGCGCCGGTACCGTCGAGGTCTGCGGCGTCGACCTGGTCGGCGCCGGCGAGCGGGAGGCCAACCAGCTGCGCTCCCGGCTGCTCGGCCGGGTGGACCAGCATCACTACCGCACCCTGCGCCCGGAGCTGTCCACACTGGACAATGTTGCGCTGCAGCTGCGGCTGGCCGGGGTACGCGCGGCACCCGCCCGGCAACGCGCCGGCGAACTGCTGGACCGGTTGGGGCTGGGTGGGTTGGCGCACCGCCGGGCGACCACGCTCGCCGGTGGCGAGGCGCAGCGGGCGGCGGTCTGCGCGGCGGTGGCGCACCAGCCACGGCTGATCCTGGCCGACGAGCCGACCGGCGAGCTGGACCGGGTGGCCGCGGATGCGGTCTACGACCTGCTCTCCACCGTCGCCACCGGTACCGGCGCGGCGCTGGTACTGGTCAGCCACGACACCCAGGCGATGCGGGTCGCCGACCGGGTGGTACGCATCCGCGACGGCCGGCTCTCCGAGGAGTGGACGCCGGCCGACGCGGGCAACGAGTCCCTGGTCGTGGACGACCGCGGCTGGGTACGGTTGCCCGAGCCGCTGCGCGCCCGTACCGGAATCTCCTCCCGGGCCCATACCGCCGCGCACCCGCAGGGCCTGCTGCTGACCCCGGCGATCGTCGCGTCGGCGGCGGC
>JAFMQQ010000603.1 GCA_017354595.1 Micromonosporaceae bacterium | reverse complement strand
AGGTCGTAGTGCGGGCCGCCGGCCGCCATCATCTCGATGGCGCAACAGGCGAGGCCGAACGTCGCGCCCCAGAACGACGACTTCCGCGCGTAGTTGGAGATCTTCTCAACGGTGGTGAGCAGGATCCCGCTCGGCAGCTTCTCTTCTATGCCCATGGCGTATCGCCACCTAGTCCCAGTCGAGCCCGCCGCGCCGCCACACATAGGCGTACGCGACGAACACGGTCGCGATGAACAGCAGCATCTCCACGAACCCGAACAGACCGAGCATGTTGAATGCGATGGCCCACGGGTACAGGAAGATGATCTCGATGTCGAAGATGATGAACAGCATGGCGGTGAGGTAGAACTTCACCGGAAACCGGTGCCCACCGGTGCGCGGGGCGGGTGTCGGCTCGATCCCGCACTCGTACGCCGAAAGCTTGGCCGCGTTGGCGCGCTTCGGGCCGACGATCGGAGCGATCGCCACCGAGAACAGCGAGAAGAGCGCGCCGAGCACGATCAGTCCGACCAGTGGTACCCATCCCGCGAGCGACATGTCTCTCCCCTCCCTTGTCTGCCTTGGTGTGCCCGTACGCCGCAGCGCTCACACGGCCGGTGCCGCCTTGGTCATGCCGTTGATGATCCGGTCCATCGCGTCGCCGCCACGCGGGTCGGTCAAGTTCGCCAGCAACTTCAGTACGAACCGCATCAGGGTCGGGTGCGGCATCCCGTGCTGGGTGGCGAAACGCATCAGCTTCGGTTGCCCGATCAGCTTCACGAACCAGCCGCCGAGCCGGTAGTAGCCGCCGTACCGCGCTTTGAGTTCCAGCGGGTACGCCAGCAACGCCCGCTCCCGGGCCACCCCGGCCGGCCGCGCCAGCGCCTGTACCGCCACCTCGGCGGCCAGCTGCGCCGACTCCATCGCGTACGCGATCCCCTCGCCGTTGAAGGGGTTCACCATCCCGCCGGCGTCGCCGACCAGGAGCATCCCGCGCCGGTAGTGCGGCACCCGGGAGAAGCCCATCGGCAGCGCGGCGCCCTGGATCGGACCGTCCGCGTTGGCCTCGTCGGCCAGGCCCCACTCGGCTGGGGTGCTGCCCAGCCAGTCGGTGAGCATAGCCCGGTAGTTGGTCTTGCCGAAGGCGGCGGAGGAGTTGAGTACGCCGAGGCCGACGTTGACCCGCCCGTCGCCCATCCCGAAGATCCACCCGTACCCGGGCAGCAGGATCTCCCGACCGCTGCTGCGGCTGCGCAGTTCCAGCCAGGATTCCAGGTAGTCGTCGTCGTGCTTGACCGGACAGTGGTAGTAGCGCCGGACCGCCACCCCGATCGGCCGGTCCGGCCGCTTCGCCATGCCCTGCGAGAGGGCGAACCGGGCGGAGACCCCGTCCGCGGCGACCACCAGCGGCGCCCGGAACTCCCGCTGCTGTTTCTCCGGCCCGACCGTTGCCCGCGCGCCCACCACCCGGCCGTCGTCGCCTAGCAGCGGCCCGGTGACGGTGTGGCTGGTGAGCAGGTGGGCACCGGCCTGCTTGGCCCGGTCGGCGAGCAACTGGTCGAGGTCGTGCCGGGTGCGGGTTAGTCCGTAGTCGGGGTAGCTGGCCAGCTCCGGCCAGTCCAGCTCCAACCGCATCCCGCCGCCGATCACCCGCAGGCCCCGGTGCACCTGCCAGTCGGGGCCGGAGGTATCGACGCCCATCTCGATCAGCTGCTTGACGCCGCGCGGCGTCAGCCCGTCGCCGCACACCTTGTCGCGGGGGAACTCCGCCTTCTCCAGCAGCAGCACCTCCAGGCCATGCTGCGCCAGGTGGTACGCCGCCGACGAGCCACCGGGTCCGGCGCCGACCACGATGACGTCAGCCTCCCTGACCTGCGTCACGACCCCTCTCACCGCCTCGCTGGTCTCGCTGTCGGGGCGCGCTGCGTAAGGCGCGCCGCTGCCTCGTGAAAGTCTTCACAAGCGCGTCGGTGGGAGTGTATGCCGGGCCCGGAGGAGGCGGCCAAGTTAGGCAAGCCTAACCGCCCGGTGCAGGGCCACGATGCCGCCGGAGAGGTTCCGCCAACCCACTTCAGCCCAGCCCGCGGCGGCGATCCGGGCGGCCAACCCGGCCTGGTCCGGCCAGTCCCTTATGGACTCGGCGAGGTACCGGTACGCCTCCGGGTTGCTCGCCACCCGGCCGGCCAGCACCGGCAGCGCGCGCATCAGGTACCGCTGGTAGACCCGGCGCAACGGCGCCCAGGTCGGCCGGCTGAACTCGCATACCACCAGCCGCCCGCCCGGCCGGGTCACCCGGCACAGCTCGCTCAGCCCCGCCTCGGTGTCGTGCAGGTTGCGCAGGCCGAAGGAGATGGTGACCGCGTCGAAGGTACCGTCGGCGAACGGCAGCGCGAGCGCGTCCCCGGCCAGCAGCGCGACCTCGCGCCCGCAGGCCCGGCCGGCGGCGAGCATGCCGAGCGAGATGTCCACCCCGACCGGGTACGCCCCGGAGCGGGAAAGTTCCACAGTGGACACACCGGTACCGGCGGCCACGTCGAGTACCCGCTCGCCCGCGCGCAAACCCAGTGCCCGCCGGGTCTGCCGGCGCCACCACCGGTCCTGCCCGGCCGAGAGCACCGTGTTGGTACGGTCGTAGCCGCGCGCCACAACGTCGAACATCGCCGCGACCTCGCGCGGCTGCCTGTCCAGCCCGGCGACCGGGCCGGCCGAGGCACTTCCTCCCGCCGAGGCCGCAGCAGCCCCGGCACCGGCGCGGCTCACTGCTGCTGCAGCACCGGCAGCGCGGTCGGCTGGCCGGGACCCGCGCCCGGGGGCAGCGCGATGGACGAGAAGTGGGAGACCACCCGCTCGTCGGTCGGATCGTCGGCCGGCGTCCGGTGCACCCGCAGGTGCCGGTACAGGGT
>JAFMQQ010000121.1 GCA_017354595.1 Micromonosporaceae bacterium | reverse complement strand
GTCGGCCGGCAACAGTGCCGCCTCGGCCTGCCTTTCGGCGGCACCCGAGGATGCGGCACTGCTCGGCTCGATCGCCGCCTGTCGCGCGACCCACGTCGAGGTTCTCCGGTGAGGCGGGCGTGAGCGCGGAGGTGGCGCTGGCGGCGGCCCTGGCCGGCGAGCACGCGGCGATCTACGGGTACGGTGTGCTCGGCGCGCACCTCACCGGCCCGGCGCTGGTACAGGCACGGCAGGCCGAGGCGGCGCACCGCAACCGCCGCGATGCGCTGCTGGAGATGGCCTGGCCGGCCGGCGCGAGCCCACCCGTGGCGGAGCCGGCCTACGCGCTGCCATTCCCGGTCATCGACCCGGCCAGCGCGCTGCGGCTGGCGTTGCAGATCGAGGAGCGGACGGCGGCGATCTGGCGCGCCGTGCTCCCGGTGACGACCGGCGGCCAGCGCCGGACCGGGCTGGACGCGTTGACCGACGCGGCGGTACGGGCCGCCCGCTGGCGCCGGGCCACCGGCAAGAACCCCGGTACGGTCGCCCTGCCCGGTACCTGAGCACCGGGTCGGGGCGGGCTGTCCCTAGGCCTGCCGGTCCTGCCCTCCCGGGACCCGCGCAGCCATCCGGCCGGTCAGGTGCAGGCGTACCCGAGCCGGGCCGAGGTGAGCGCCGGGGAGAGCTGCTTCGCGGTCTCGACCCCGGTGCCGGTACCCGGCCTCGGTCACCACCGGCGCGGCGCACCCGGCGGTGCCCCGGCGACGATGGTCGCCGTCAGGGCGGCCGGCAGAAGGCGGTTCATCGCCACCGGGTACCCAGCTGGCAACCAGAAACACCGGCCGCCATAAGTCAAGCGATTCGTCGTCCACTCTGGAGTCGGCATCGCGACAACGTTGCGGGGCTGGCGGGGATAGCGTGGGCACCGGCTGGCCGGGGCGCGCACGCACCGGTCCGGCATGAGGGGGGCGGGGCCCGGACTTACGGCGGGGGGGCCGGATCCGGGCCCCGCTGCCTGCCCGCACCACGGGCCGGCGGCCCGCCGCGCGGGTACCACCGGCGGCACGGCGATTCACCCGGTGCCAGCCTGGCGACTGCCGCAGAATGGCTGCGTGCCGGAGACGAACCCCCGGTGGCGCCTCGCCGAGCAGGTGACCGACGCGGTGCGCCGGCGGTTCTTCGCCGAGGTACTCGCCGCCGGTGTGCACGGGGCGCTCGCCCACGGCGATGACGCCGAGGAGAGCGGCGTCACGGTCGTGGTGGTCACGCACGAGCCGGGCACCGGGCCGCGTCCGGCCACCCGGCGCGTCGACGGTTCGGTGGTGGAGCTGGTCGTCATCGACGCAGGGGAGTACCTCCGGCACGCCCGTACCCTCACCACCGCCTGGCCGCTCGCCGCCGACCAGTACCTGACCACCAAGGCGACCTACGATCCCGACGACTGGTACCTGCGGCTGCGCGACACGCACCTGGCAAGGCTGGCCGAGGCGAATGCCGAGGAGTTCGCCGCCCTCGCCCGCGAGGCGTGGTTCCGCGGGCACACCGCGGCGGTCGACGCGCGCCGGCTCGCCACCCGGTACGAGCCGGAGGCGGGACTGGTCGCGCTCGCCGAGGCACGGGTGGCGGTGGCGGTCGTGGACGGGCTGCTGACCCGTACCTACTTCCGGGACGGGCCGGACGCGGCCCGCCGTACCGGCACCGCCTGGCTGGGCCTGACCGAACTGGCGCACCGGCTGGAGGAGCAGGCCGGCCGGCTGGCCGAGCGCGGCCGGCCGGTCTCCGGTACGGTCGCCGACCTGTTCCGGTAAGCGATGCGGGCTACCGGTGCGCCGGGTGCGCGGCGGGTGCCGTCCGGGGCGTGGAGCCACCATCGATGGCCTCCCACACGAAGCCGTCCGGATCGGTAAAGCACCCGGCGTCGCCTGCGATCGCGAGCCGGTGCGACCCGCTGCCCTCGGGAGCGACGCCGGCGTCCTTGGCCGCCGCTCGACGCCCGTACAGAGCCAGCTTGACCGGACCGGTGCCGGCGGCGAACTCGACGTACTTGCGGCCGAAGCTCTTGGCCACGGTCAGGCCGCGCTCCAGGTAGAAGCGCTTGGTCGCGGCGACATCGGAGACCCCCAACAGGAGCACCACCTGGTCGACCTGCCGAGTGACCGGGCCGGTGTCCCTCTTCGCTGAGGTCGCGACCTTCCAGATCGTCCCGTCCGGTGCCTGCAGAACGCCGCCGTAGCCCCAGAACGACTTCGCGGCCGGCTTGAGCGCGGTAGCGCCAGCATCGAGGGCAGAACCGAAGAGACTGTTGACGGTTCCGGGTTGGGAAACCACGAGCGACAGGATGAAGCCGCGGAAACCGACGGTGGGCTCCGCGGAGGCCCGCAGGCGCAGCTGCGGACCCAGACCGAAGGCGGTGGTGTAGAAACGGTCGGCGGCCGCGCTGTCGGCCACCTCCAGGGTGACGGAGTCGATGGAAACCATGACGGTCACGCTAGGTGCGGCTCAGGTACCGGCGCTTCTCGAATCCTGACCGGTTGCCCGCTCAGCCGATGCCGACCCCGATCAGCCTGCCGATCAGGTACGTCAGGCCGGCCGCGAGCAGCCCGAGGATGAGCTGGCGCAGCCCGCTGCTCCACCACGTCCGGTTGGTGAACCGCGCGGTCAACGCGCCCGCGACGAACAGCCCGACACCGCCGACCACGATCGACAGCCAGAGCTCTGTCGAGCCGGCCACGTAGGGCAGCAGCGGTACCAGCGCGCCGAGCGAGAAGAACACGAACGAGAGCACCGCAGCCGCCCACGGACTGGGCACGTCGTGCGGGTTGATGCCGAGCTCCTCCTGGGCGTGTACCTTCAGCGCCTCCTCGGGATTGCGGGCCAGGGTATCGGCCACCTGCCGGGCAAGCGCGGCCGGCAGGCCCCGGCCGACCCAGAGCGCGGCCAGCTCCGCCGCCTCGACATCCGGGTTGTGCTCCAGCTCGCGGCGCTCCTTGGCCACCTCGGCGGCGACCTGTTCGTTCTGGGTACGGACGCTGGTGTACTCCCCCAGGCCCATCGATACCGCGCCGGCGACCAGTCCGGCGAAGCCGGTCAGCACGATCGTCCTCGACCCGATCCCGCCACCGCCGACACCCGCGATCAGCGCGATGTTGGTGACCAGGCCGTCCATCGCGCCGAAGACGGCGGGGCGCAGCCGGCCACCGGAGACGTCGGCGTGGTGGTGCGGGTCGAGCGCGGCCGGCGGCCCGGCCGGTGTCGCCCCGGCGGGTGTCGGCTCGGCCCAGGTGGGTTCGCTCATTCTGGCTTTCTCTGGTTCGCCTTCGCTCATCCTGGCTTGCTCTGGTTCGCCTTCGCTCACGGCAGCGTGAGGATCTCGACGCCGTCCTCGGTCACCAGCACCGTGTGCTCGAACTGCGCCGTCCACTTCCGGTCCTTGGTCACCACGGTCCAGCCGTCGGCCCAGATGTCGTAGCTATGGGTGCCGAGCGTGATCATCGGCTCGATGGTGAAGGTCATCCCCGGCTCCATCACCACGGTGAGGTCGGGCTTGTCGTAGTGCGGCACGTACAGTCCACTGTGGAACGCCTCGCCGATGCCGTGCCCGGTGAAGTCGCGCACCACGCCGTACCCGAACCGCTTGGCGTACGCCTCGATCACCCGGCCGATCGCATTCAGCGGCCGGCCCGGTGCGACCGCCTTGATACCGCGCATCATCGCGGCCTCGGTGCGCTCCACCAGTAGCCGCGCCTCCGCCGAGACGTCGCCCACGCAGAAGGTGGCGTCGGTATCGCCGTGCACGCCGTCCAGGTAGCCCGTGACATCGACGTTGATGATGTCGCCCTCCTCGATCACGGTCGAGTCCGGGATGCCGTGGCAGATCACCTCGTTCAGCGACGTGCAGCAGGATTTGGGGAAGCCCTTGTAGCCCAGGGTCGACGGGTAGGCGCCGTGGTCGCAGAGGAACTCGTGCACCACCCGGTCGATCTCGTCCGTGGTCACCCCGGGCTTGCAGTGCTCACCGGCGAGCTGGGTGGCCTGCGCGGCCAGCCGGCCGGCGACCCGCATCTTCTCGATCGTCTCGGGCGTCTGGACATACGGCCCGGTGTACCGGCGGGGCTGCTTCTTGCCCACGTACTCGGGGCGCTCGATGTGTGGCGGTACGGTCCGCCACGGCCCGACCGTACCGGGAGTCAGTGGAGCACGCATGAGCGCCAGCCTAGCGTTGGACCCCCACCGGCCGCCGGACCAGCGCCGCGGCCTCGACCAGCGCGGCGAACAGCGGGTCGGCGGCGGACTGCTCCGGGTGCCACTGCACTCCGATCACGAAGCTCCGGTCCTGGTCCTCGACCGCCTCGATCAGCTCGTCCTCCGGGCACCAGCCGACCGCGGTGAGCCGGCCCGCGTCGGCGACGCCCTGGTGGTGGGAGGAGTTGACGACCAGATCCGCGCCGAGCAGCTGCTGGCACCGGGAGCCGGCGGCCAGCCGTACCGGGTGCTCACCGAAGCGCCCCCGGCCACCGGGCCGGTGGTGCTCGTGCCCGAGCAGGTCGGGAAGGTGCTGGTGCAGCGCGCCGCCGTACTCGACCGCCATCATCTGCATGCCCCGGCAGATGCCCAGCACCGGCAGGTCGGCCGCCACCGCGGCCCGCAGCAGCAGCAGCTCGGCGAGGTCGCGCGCCGGGCGCACGATCGACGCCGGATGCGGCGGTTGCTGGTACAGCGCCGGGTCGGCATCCGGGCCACCGGTGAGGATGAGGCCGTCCAGGCCATCCAGCACGTCGGTGCCCGGGTCGTCCTGGGTCACCAGCACCGCGCGGCCACCGGCGCGGTGCACCGCGCGCACGTACGTCATCGGCAGCATCGCGGCGAAGGCCTCCTGCCCGCCGTACCGCACCTGCTCCGCGTAACTGGTCAGACCGATGATGGGCCGCGACATAGCACCTCCGGGTCGATGGATGTCTACAGTGGAGTGACGTAGGCGCCGGTGATTCCGCCGTCCACCACGAAGGTACTCGCGGTGATGAATGACGCGTCATCGCTGGCGAGGAAGGCGGCCGCGGCGGCGATCTCCTCCGGCTCGGCGAAGCGCCCCATCGGTACGTGCACCAGCCGCCGGGCCGCCCGCTCCGGGTCCTTGGCGAACAACTCCTTCAGCAGCGGGGTGTTCACCGGTCCCGGGCACAGGGCGTTGACCCGGATGCCCTCGCGGGCGAACTGCACCCCCAGCTCGCGGGTCATCGCGAGCACGCCGCCCTTGCTCGCGGTGTACGAGATCTGCGAGGTCGCCGCGCCCATCAGCGCCACGAAGCTGGCGGTGTTGATGACGGCGCCCCGGCCGGCGACGCCTGCGGAGCCGGCCCCGGCAGCCGGGGGCTGCCGCAGCATGTGCCCGATCGCGTACCGGCAGCAGAGGTAGACGCTGGTGAGGTTGGTGCGCTGTACCCGTTCCCAGGGCTCGATTCCGGTGCTGAGGATGGAGTCGTCCTCCGGCGGCGAGATGCCGGCGTTGTTGAAGGCGATGTCCACCCGACCGTGCCGCTGCGCGACCGTGTCGAACAGCGCCTCGACCGCCGCCTCCTCGGTGACGTCGCAGGCGATCGCGTCGCCGCCGATCTGCTCGGCCAGATCCGCGATCCGCTCACCGTTGAGGTCGACGGCGACCACCAGCGCCCCGTCGGCGGCGAAGCGGCGAGCGCTGGCAAGGCCGATCCCGCTCGCCGCGCCGGTGATGACCGCGACTCTGCCCGCCAACCGGCCCGCGTTCTCTGGCACCCTAGTCCTCCGTACTGATGAAGACGTTCTTGGTCTCGGTGAACGCCAGCGGGGCGTCCGGGCCGAGTTCGCGACCGAGCCCGGACTGCTTGACGCCGCCGAACGGCGTCCAGTAGCGGACCGAGGCGTTCGAGTTCACCGAGAGGTTGCCCGACTGCACACCCCGGGCCACCCGTACCGCCCGGCCCACGTCCCGGGTCCAGATCGAGCCGGAGAGACCGTATTCGGTGTCGTTCGCCTTCGCGACCGCGTCCGCCTCGTCGGTGAAGGGCAGTACCGAGACGACCGGCCCGAAGATCTCCTCCCGCCAGTGTCTGTCCTGTGTGGAGTGTGCCAGCAGCGCGGTCGGTGGGTACCAGTACCCCTTCCCGTCCGGGGCGGTACCCCGGAACGCGACCTCAGCTCCATCCACATAGGACTCGACGGTGGCCCGCTGGCCGGCTGAGATCAGCGGACCCATCTGCGCGCTGGGCAGCTGTGGATCCTCGCAGCGGAACGCCCGCACCGCCGGCTCCAGCAGCTCCAGGAAGTGCTCGTACACGCTGCCCTGTACCAGGATCCGGGAGCGCGCGCAGCAGTCCTGGCCGGCGTTGTCGAAGACCGCGGCGGGGGCGCTGGCCGCGGCCTTCGCCAGATCCGCGTCGGCGAAGACGATGTTGGCGCTCTTGCCGCCCAGCTCCAGGGTGAGCCGCTTCACCTGCGCCGCACAGCCGGCCATGATCTGCCTGCCGACCTCGGTCGATCCGGTGAAGCAGATCTTGCGTACCGCCGGGTGCGCCACGAACGCCGCACCGACCACGCTGCCCTTGCCGGGCAGCACGGTGAAGACGCCATCCGGCAGTCCCGCCGCACGCCCCAACTCGGCCAGCCGCAACGCCGAGAGCGGGGTGAGCTGCGCCGGCTTGAGCACCACGGTGTTGCCGGCGGCCAGCGCCGGCCCGAACCCCCAGCCGGCGATGGGCATCGGGAAGTTCCACGGCACGATGATGCCGACCACGCCCAACGGCTCGCGAATGGTGACATCCAGCCCGCCCGGTACCGGGATCTGCCGGCCGGCCAACCGCTCCGGCGCTCCGGCGTAGTAGTCCAGTACATCGCGGACGTTGCCCGCCTCCCAGCGCGCGTTGCTGATGGTGTGCCCGGAGTTGGCGACCTCAATCCCGGCCAGTTCCTCGATGTGATCGTCCACTATGGACGCGAACCGGCGCAGCAGCCGGGCCCGGTCGCCCGGCGCCACCCGTTGCCACGCCTCGAATGCGCGGGCGGCGCGGTCGATCGCGGCGGCCGCCTGGGCCGCGTCGCAGCCGGCCACCTCGGCCACCTGCTGTTCGGTAGCCGGGTTGACCACCCGCGTACCGCTAGAGGCGTTCGAAGCCACGCATCAGCTCCCAGTCGGTCACGGCCGCCTCGAACGCGGCCAACTCCACCCGCGCGTTGTTCGCGTAATGCGCCACCACCTCATCGCCGAACGCAGCCCGGGCGATCGGCGAGGCCTGCCACGCATCCAGCGCCTCCCGCAGCGTCGCCGGTACCCGCGGCGCCGCCCCGTCCAGGTACGCGTTGCCGGCCACGGCGGGTTCGAGCGGCAACTCGTTCTCGATCCCGTACAGCGCACCGGCGACCATGCCGGCCAGGGCGAGGTACGGGTTGACGTCGCCGCCGGGTACCCGGTTCTCCACCCGGGTCGTGTGCGGCGAGTGGCCGACCAGGCGTAGCGCGCAGGTGCGGTTGTCCCGCCCCCAGCGCACCGCGGTGGGGGCGAACGTGCCCGGCTGGTACCGCTTGTAGGAGTTGATGTTCGGCGCGTAGAGCAGGGTCAGTTCGCGCATGCTCGCCAGCAACCCGGCCAGCACGCGCTCACCCAGCGGGGAGAGCGCGCCATCTCCTGCCTGGGGCGTGCCCTCCCGGGGCGCGCCATCTCCTGCCTGGGGCGTGCCCTCCTGGGGCGCGCCGTGCCCGCCCGCCATCACCGCGGCATCGTCCACAGTGGAGCGTAGCGAGAAGTGGATGTGGCAGGAGTTGCCCTCCCGCTGGTTCGGCTTGGCCATGAAGGTCAGCGCCATCCCCTCCTGCGCCGCGATCTCCTTCGCCGCGTTCTTGTAGATCACGTGGTGGTCGGCACAGGTCAACGCCT
>JAFMQQ010000602.1 GCA_017354595.1 Micromonosporaceae bacterium | reverse complement strand
GCAGCCCGCCGGCCAGCGGCACCGGGTCGGCCAGGGCCACCGTGGCGACCGGGAAGCGTTGCGTGTCAAGGCTTGTGGCGAACTGCGGCGCGGGCTTGGCGGTGCGGGTACCGGTGGTCAGGGCGAGCAGGTTGATGCGCAGCTGCGCCGAGCTGACCGTGGCACCGGCGATGGTGACCGTACCCGTGACATCCTCGGTCCGCCCAGCCACCTCGCTGGTCAGCCCGATGACGGTCTGCTGGATCCGGAAACCGGCCACCGAACCGGAGCCGACCCGCCAGGTGCCGTCGAGAGTTCCGGTGGCCGCCAGCGCGGCGGGCGGGAGGGCGAGCGGTGCGGGTACCGGCTGCAACTTGATCGCCGCGGCGACGCCGGCGACGATCAGCACCAGCAGCGCGGCGAGGCCGATGAGTGTCCACCGCAGCCAATGGCGTTTGCGGGTCCGGGTCATGACGGGTCTCCTGGTGAGTCGTAGTGCACGCGGAAGGCGGGGTAGCGCGGTGCGATCGCGGCGAAATCGGCGAGCGGCGCGTGCCGGTCCACCGGGATGTGTGGCCGGGCGCCGGGTACCTGTTGCAGGTACCGCTTGAGGATCGGCGCGCGCTGCGCCACCGGTACCTCGACCAGGTGGCAGGGGCGGGCGCGGCGGCGCCGCAGCGTGGCCCGCCCGCCGGCGGCCCGGATGTTGCGCACCCAGTTGCAGTCCTCGCCGAGCATCGGCACCAGGTACCAAGCTCCCCGCCAGTCGGCCATGCCGAGCGGGAAACAGGTGGTCCGGCCGGTGCGCCGGCCGGGAACCTCCAGCGTCACCCAGCGCCGCGGCTGCAGTCCCAGCCCGAATGCCCAGGCCCAGAACCGCGAGTACCGCTTGGCGGTGGCGTTGCCGCGGCCACCCGAGTACATGGCGCGGAGTCGGTTCGCGGCGAGGAGCATGCGGCCAGCATCGGCGGGTTTAGACTTGGGACACAGAGTCCAAAGTCCTATCGAGGTGAGGCTATGACCACGCCGAGCGGGCTGGCCCGGCGCCACCGGCGCCTCTCCGACCGGGAGACCCGGGACCGGCTGCTGCACGCCGCCACCGAAATGATCAACGAGACCGGCCTGACGGTCAGCCTCGAACACATCAGCTTCGAGGACGTGATCCGCGCCGCCGATGTCGCCCGCAGCACCGCCTACCGGCACTGGCCGTACAAGGACCTGTTCTTCAAGGATCTGGTACGCCAGCTCGCCAGCGGTGCCGAGCTGATGATCATTCAGGACGAGACCGAGCTGGCGCGCCGGGTGCTCGACGAGCACCGGGACTGGCTGGCCACCCCCGCCCTGCGGCACCGGCTGATGCTGGAACTGATCCGGCAGCTGTCGGCACTGGACTTCCGGTCGGTCCTCGGCTCTGCCCGGTGGCGCACCTACCTGGCGCTGCACGCCGCCTGTGCCAGCCTGACCGACGACGACCTGCGCGCCGAGCTAGCGGCGACGCTGGCGCAGACCGAGGCGACCCGCACGGCGCATATCGCCGAGGCGTGGCGGCAGGCGGCCCGAGTCTTCGGGTACCGGCTGCGACCGGAACTGGGCAGCAGCTTCGAAGCCTTCGCGACCCTGCTGAACGCGTCCCTGCGCGGCCTGGTCATCACCGGACTGTCTGATGTGGACATCGCGACCCGACCGGTGCTGGCGGCCCCCTTCGGATCCGACGTGAAGCAGGAGTGGTCACCGATGGCGCTGGCGACCGGTAGCCTCGCGATGACCTTCCTGGAGCCGGACCCGGACGCGGGGTGGAACGAGCAGAGCCTGGCCGGCATCCACCGGCTACTCGACGCCTGGCGGACCGGGCCGCCGGCCGGCGACGACGATGCGTCCACTATGGAGTGATCCGCGATCGCTGATCGGCATCGGCAGCTGCTCTGCGATCTCGTACAGGTCGGCGTCCCGCTCCACAGCGAACCCGTGCCGCGCCAGCAGCCTGGCCATCCGGCCCGGGGTCCAGGTGGAGCGCCACGGCTCCCGCGCCCACGAGCTGGGCTCGCCCATCACCCGGTGCAGCGCCCGTACCAGCAGGCGACCGGCGAAGGCCCGCGCCGACGGCGCCTGGTAGTTGACGACCAGCCGGCTGCCGGCGGCCGACCGTTGCGCCATCGCCGCCAGGGTTGTGGCGACCTCGGCCCGGCGCAGGTACACCACAACGCCCTCCCACAGCCACATGGTGGGCCGGTCGGCCCGGTGGCCGGCCTGTTCCAGGGCGGGACCCAGCTCGTCCCTGGTGAAGTCGACCGGCACGAAGCGTACCGACCGGGCCAGTGGCCGCCGGTCACCGAGCCGGGCGCGCTTGTCCTGCTGCGTCGCCGGATGGTCCACCTCGAACACGTCCACTGTGGACAGCTCCGGCATCCGCCAGGCCCGGGTGTCCAGGCCGGCGCCGACAACCACCAGCTGTGGAGCCGCAGCGGCACGCACGGCATCGTCGATGGCGACGGTACGCGGCACGATCACCACCGAGCCACCCCGTACCCGCTCGTAGTCCATCCGCGCGGCTGCCTCGGGCGCATTCTCGTCGCGGACCCGGCGCACGACGGCGCTCTCCTGCTCGGTCAGCAGTGCCATCGCGACCGGGTCGCAGAACCGCTGGGTGGCGATGCGCCCGTGTGCCGCGGCGCGCGCCTGGCAGATCAGCACCGCGGTGTAGCTGGCCCGATCATCGTCCACCGGCGCGACTCTACAGCCGTCCCGACTTAAGTACGAGCGCAATGCCCGACCGCCGGCCGATCCGGTTGCGGCCCATGTGTCGATGCATCGGCGACCCGTCGCCGGCCACCATCATCGGCATGACAGCGAGAAGACATGCGACCGCGGCGGGTGTGCTCTACCTGATCACCCACGTCACGTCGATCACCGCGCTCATCC
>JAFMQQ010000601.1 GCA_017354595.1 Micromonosporaceae bacterium | reverse complement strand
GCCCAGAGCGGGTCACCCCACCCCCCGAACCCCGACCCCGACCCAAGCGGGGATCAGACCGTGGCACGCATGACCCACCGCCATTTCGCGATCTTCCGTACCCGGGTGAAGCCGTATCGCGCATACAACTCCTCCGGTCCGGTGTGCAGGTAGGCGCCACGCTGCGGCGGCCGCTGCTCGGTCTGCTCCGGGTAGGCCTCCACGACACCACCGCCGGCCCGCCTGATCTCGTCGAGCGCGGCCCCGACCCCGGCGGCGGCGACGCCCTTGCCGCGATCCTTGGCGTTGGTGAAGATGCAGCCGATCCGCCAGTCCGGCGGGTCCTCGGCACCCCGGTCGTACGTGCGCCGGTTCTGGATGTTGGGGAGTTCGGCCGGCCGGCCGAACTGGCACCAGCCGACGCAGCGGTCACCGTCGTAGACAAGCACCTGGTGGACCGTTCCGCGGGTCACGTGCCGGCGCTTCGCCTCCCGGTTTCCTTCCCGGGTATGCCCGGCGCCGACGCCCTCCGGATGGAAGCCCATGCACCAGCAACCACCCCACACGCCGTTGTTGGCCTCGACCAGCGCGGCGAAGTCGTCCCAGGTCTGCGGCGTGAGCATCCGAGTCGTCAACTTCATGCCCTCATTCTGGCCGGCGGCCCCGACATGATCGCAAATGTGTCGCGGCGCCGGTGCCCGGGCCCGGGCCTGGACCAGGCAACGTCCACAGTAGATAGACCAGCGCGCGGCCGGCGGCCCGGCCGGTTCGGGGGCGGGCGATCCGCACCGGGAACAAGCCAGACCGCCCAGAGCGGGTCACCCCGGCCCCCGGACCCCCGGGCTGCGCGAGTCCGTACCGAGCGCCTCCGCCAGTTGCCGGCGGTTGCTCACGCTCAACTTCCCGAAGGCCCGGGCGAGCGTGTTGTTCACCGTGTTGACCGAGAGGCCGAGCTGCTCGGCGATCTGGCGGCTGGTACGGGTCAGCGCCAGCATCGCCACCTCCCGTTCCCGGCGGGTCAGCACCGTACCGGTACTGGCGGCCTCGAGCAGCGGCGTGCGTACCCCCTGGAACTCGCTCACCAGAGCGGCCGACCGTTCCCGCGCCGCCCGAGCCGCGGTGCTACGGGTGGCACCGACGTACGCCCGCGCGGCGGCCGCCTCCGCCTCGGCCGCGAGCACCAGGTGGCCCTGCCCGGCGAAGACCGCCGCAGCCGCCGCCAGTTCCCCCGGTTCGGTCTGGGCCAGGCCGCGGGCGGCACGCGCGTACGCCTCGGCCATCTGTCCGCCGAGCCGGCCGGCGAGGGTGGCGAGGCGCTCGTACACCAGGTTGGCGGCACCGAGCCGGGCGGCGTCGAAGAGGCAGGTCGCCTCGACCGCGGGCTGCTCGGTCTCCCGGGCCAGTGTCGCGGCACGGCGGGCGGTCCGGGCCGCGGCCCCGGGCGCTCCACCCGCCGCCTCCGCCCAGGCTCGCGCCATCTCCACCAGTGGCTCGAAGACCCGGTTCACCCCCGGGACAGCGGACGGGTCGGCACGGGCGAGCAGTGCACGCGCCGCGCTCGCGTCCCCGGACAGTGCCATCGCGGTGGCCAGTTCGGCGAGGCAGACCCGTACCAGGTGATAACTGTCGTCGACCTCCAGCAGCGCGACGGCCTCGCGCAGCGCGGCCTCGGCGTCGGCGACCCGGCCACGGGCGATCGCTACGGTACCGCGCCACGCGGCCCAGATCGCGGTCGACATCGACGCATCGCTGGCCACCGCGGCGCGGTACCCGGCCTCGGCGAGCCGGCCGAGTTCGTCGACCGACCCGGTCGCGCGCAGCGCCAGGCACAGCCCGTACCCCAACTGAGCCTGCGCCCACGGGAACCGGTCGGCGTTCGCGTCCGCGACCGCGTTGCCGCGGGCCGCGATCGCGCGGACCGCCTCGATCTGGCCCAGCGCGCCGGCGGCGGCGACTCCGCTCATTGCGGCCCACACCACCGCCTGGTCGGCCGCTCCATCCTGGTTGAGCACCCGCTCGGCGGCCGACAGCGCGGCCCGGCAACGCCCGTCGAAGAACAGGATCCAGGACCGGCTCGCCTGGGCCAGTTCGGCGCCGGGTGCGGCCGGCGGCACCTCTTCCAGTACCCGCTCCGCCTCGTGCGGCTGGCCCTGGCCCCAGTACAGGATGTCGGCGCGGGTCACCGCCCACAATGGACGCTCACCCGGGGGCGGCGCGGCCGGCAGCACCAGCGCGGCCTCCCGGCCACGGCCGCGCCAGCAGAGAATCTGGGCGAGCAGCAGGTCCGCGCTCCCGCCGCCGCCGGCGCTCTTCGGGGCGCTGCGGGCGGCGCGCGCCAGGCGTTCCGCCAGCGCCAGCTCGAACCGCCCCACCGCCTGCCGGGCGGCATCGACCAGTACGCCTGGATCGTTGGCGGTGCCGGACTCCAGCTGCCACACCGCGGCCAGCAGGGCGTCGTCGTGGCGCCGGCTCGGACCATCGGCGAGTACCGACGCCAGCCGGCCCCACAGCGATCGCGCCCGGGCCACCGGCAGGCCGGCCCGCAGCACCTCGCCGTAGAGCGGGTGGGTCAGCCGCAGCGCGACCCGCGCTCCGGAGCGGTCGGCAACGGCCAGGCCGCTGCGCTCGGCGGTCTCGATAGCGGTCGGGTCGGCGAGGCGCTCCAGCACCGAGAGGGCGAGCGGTTCGCCGCATGCGATCAGTTCCAGCACCTCGCGTACCGGAGTGTCGAGTGTGGACAGTCGCTCGGCCACCAGCTCGGCGACCCGGGCACCGCCGGGCATCTCGCCGCGCCAGCGCCATACTCCGTCGCGCCGTACCAGCACGCCGGCCTCCAGCGCGTCGGCGAGCAGTTCGCGCAGCAGCAACGGGTTGCCATCGGCGTAGCGGTGCAGCCGGCGCCGGGTCAGCGCGTCGAGCTGGCCGCCG
>JAFMQQ010000600.1 GCA_017354595.1 Micromonosporaceae bacterium | reverse complement strand
GTGGTACCGCCGCAGTCGGCGATCCGGCCGCGCATCGACTGGGCGACCCCCAACCGGCCGGCCGCCGCCGCCTCAGCCAGCCGGTGCTCGCCGAACCCGACCCCGTCGTCGCGCACCGATACCCGTACCCCGTCCGGCGCATCCTCCACAAGTACCCAGGCGCGGGCCTGTGGCCCGGCGTGCCGGCGTACGTTGTCCAGCGCGGTCTCCACTGCCGCGGTCAGTTCGGCGACCGTACCGGCGGCCAGCAGTACGGGCCGCGCCGGCGTGGCCACCTCGATCCGCGGCGATGCCAGTTCGGTCAATGGTGGCCGCAGATCCGCCTCACCGACCGCTGTACCGCCGGCATCGCCGGCGCGGTGCGCACCGGTGAGCAGGCTGCGCAGCGCAACCTCCTGCTCCCCGGCGAGCGTCGCGAGTTGGCCGCCCACGGCGCCCAGTTCGGCACCGTGCCGCTGCATCAGCCCCAGCACCTGCAGGACACCGTCGTGGATAGGACGGGCCAGCCGGTCGCGCTCGGCCGCGGCCGCGTCGCGGCGGATCTGCTCGGCGTGCCGCCGCTCGGCCCGCCGGTTTGCCAGCACCTGAGCGATGCGGAGACCGCCGGTCGCCACGGCGACCGCCAACAGCAGCACCGCGGACGTGGCCACCGGGTCGAAGATGGGCTCTCCGGTGGTAAACCTGGTGATCTGGATGGCCCGAAGACCACCACCGGCGAGTACGGTGGCGAGCGGACCCAGGACGGTCGGCAGCGCACCTCGCGGGCCGAGTACCGGAGCCAGCGCGCCGATCACCGCACTGAAACTCGCCGCTGCCGATACCAGTACCAGCAGATCTTGGACTTCTCGGCCCTGAATGGTCAGCACTCCCCAATGGCCGGCGGTGAACGCATGCGCGACCAACAACATCGGCGCGGTGATCGCCGCCAGCGCGGCGGCGAGCGGGACACGCCACCTGGCTCGGGCCGCGACCGTACCCAACAGCACGCCACCGGACGCGGCGAGTAAGCGGGCCGGAGCGTGGCCGAACTCAAGCGCACCCAGGCCGATCTCTAACGGCACCGCCACGGCAACCTGGGCCGCCGCCGCGGTCAGCGCGCCGCCCAACGACCACGGCCCGGCGACCGCGGTCAGTGCGGAAGCAGCCACCAGGGTGATCGCCCCGATGATGCCGATCTCCACAGTTTGGTGCTGGAGCAGGGCGCCAGCGTTGAGCCCGAGCAGCGCGCCCGACCGCTGGACGGTCAGGAAGGAGAGCGGCACCACCAGACACATCGCCAGCGTGGCGGTCAACACCAGCCGCGCTCGCGGCCAGGACCACAAGGCGCCGCCGACACCACCGATGGCGGCCGGGTCGCCCCGCCGGTACACCCACACCGCCGGGGCCAGCCCGGCCAGCCCGACGGCCAGTAGCGTCGGATCCCGGAGGGAGAGCCGGTCCCAGCTCACCGCGGCGGCGTTGGGGCCCATGGCCGCGCTGAACACCCGCGATCCTACGGTGAGCCCGGCGATCAGCGCCCCGGCGCCCGGTCGCGGGCCGGCCAGGCCTTGCGCGCAGGCCAGCACGCCCAACAGCGCCAGCGGGTACGCCGCCGTCAGGATCGCGGTCAGTGCGACCGGATAGCTGTGCTGCACCGTTATCGGCAGGGTCGGCGGCACGGCCAGCAACACCGCGGCCAGCACCAGGTAGGGCCACCAGCGCAACGCGCACAACCCCAGCACGGACGCCACGATCGGCACTGCCAGGTAGAGCCAGCCGAGGCCGTGGTACTGCTGCGGCCGGGCCGCCTCGAGCAACGAGTCCGCGCTGACCCGGTAGTGGGGCGTGGCCGTCACGGCGACGACCAGGCAACCGGCGACTCCGGCCAGCACCGCGGGCAGTCGCCGCGGGGCCGGCTGCGCAGGCATCGACGCGGCTTCGTCCATGTCGCCGATCATCCGCGATCCCGCGCTGTCATGCGGACCCCGGCCGCCATCGACGCGTCCATGCCGGGATGGGGCAGCCGCAGCGGCCGGCGGTCGGGCCAGTACTCGAAGTGCCACCACTCGTTGTCGTAGGTCCGGTACAGGTGGTACCGCCAGCCGTGCCGCTCCAGCCACCGGGCGCCCTCCACCGGCCGTACGTCGAGGGCAGTGCCGGCGATATGGCGCGACTCGTGCGGTGGCAGGACCCGGCACCGGGCGACCTGTACCGACCCGGTGCGCCGTACCATCTCGGCGAAGAGTCGCCTCTGCTCCCGCTCATCGCGGTAGCCGTCGGTCAGCCCGATCACTTCGCCGTCCCGCCACAACGCGGTGCCGCGGGCCGCCTCGAACGCCGCCCGGGTCGGCTGGGTCAGGCCGACGAGATCCTCCGCGGGAAAACGGGCGGCGAGCGCCCACCGGCAGGCCAGCAGCCGAGCCCGGGCGAGGCCGGGCGAGGCCCGGCGGGATGAGGTCCGGCGGGATGAGGTCCGGCGGGATGAGGTCCGGCGGGATGAGGTCCGGCGCGGTGCGGCCAGCAAGGCCAGGGGCAGCAACGCGACCGCGAGGATTCTGGTGGCGGCGCGGTACGCCATGTCACGTCGCCGAGCTGAACGGTCCATGCCCGTACGCTCGCACCGCGCCGGGCGTCCGGGCCTGAGTAGCGGTACTCATTCCGTCCACCGGCCCGGCCGTCCACTATGGATGCTCAGGGGACTCCGGGGGCTGGTCATCCGCCCCGAACCCGACACGCCCGACCCGCTGGATGGACCGGCGGCGGTCAGCGCCGGACCGGCATGCGACGATCGTCCCCGTGTTCCCCCGGCCAAACTCGCTTCCTGGCTTTGGCGTGCCCTTCCGGGGCGCGCTGCGGCTGCGTCGCGCCGCCCGCCGCCACTTCGGATGGACCTCGCTGCGCGACGGTCAGCTCACCGCGATGCGCTCCGTGCTGC
>JAFMQQ010000599.1 GCA_017354595.1 Micromonosporaceae bacterium | reverse complement strand
GGCCCTCATCCCCACCGGCGTCGCCCTCGATCCTGCCGCCGCGGTGCTGATCCAACCCGCCCCGACGGCCGGCAACCCGGGTACCCCCGGCCCGGCCGCGAAGCCGCCCAGCCGTACCAGCTCGCCCGGCCGCACCAACTCGCCAGGCCGTACCAGATCCCCCGGCCGGAACACAAGCCCGTCGGCCGCGCCGTGAGCGGCACCGGGCATCAAGCGTCCATATAGGACAGAAGCGCGGGCACCCGGCCGAGGCGCCCGGTCGAGGGCGCCCGGTCGAGGGTGCCGGTCTAGGATGCGTCGCCGCTGCGCATCCTGTCGCGCAGCAGCGAGACGATCGCGGCGATGACCGCCATGCCGGCCGCCGCGCCGAAGACGACGATCAGGCCGCGGTGGAACGGTCCGGAGATCAGGTTGGGGAAGAACTCCGGTCCGGTCAGAGTATCCACATTGGACTTCGGCAGGTGGTCGAGTACACCGCTCGGGGCGAGCAGGTGCTGCACCGGGTTCGTACCGAGGAACGCGGCGAACAGGGTGCTGACCGGTGGTAGTCCGGCAACCTGCAGGGCGACCGGTGCCGGTACCCCCTGCTGTTGAAGACCGGCGGAGAGGGTGTGCGGCAGCGTGCTGGCCAGGCCGGTGATCATCAGCGAGAAGAAGACGCCGATGGAGAGCGAGGTTCCGGCGTTCTGGAAGGTGGCTCTCATGCCGGAGGCGACACCGCGCTGGTCGACCGGCACACTGCCCATAATGGACGATGTATTCGGTGCGGAGAACATGCCCTGACCGATCCCGGACAGCAGCAGCAGCGCGGCGAAGGCCGGGTAGGAGAAGTTCACCGGCAGCGCGAGCAGACCACCGAAGGATGCGGCCACGGCGAACAGGCCGGAAGTGGCCAGCACCCGGGCGCCGAACCGGTCGGAGAGGTAGCCGGAGGTCGGTCCGGCCAGCAGGAAACCTGCGGTCAACGGCAGCATGTAGATGCCTGCCCACAGTGGAGTGTCCTCGAACCGGTAGCCGTGCAACGGCAACCAGATGCCCTGCAGCCAGATGATGAGCATGAACTGCAGCCCGCCGCGGGCGATCGCGGTCAGCAGCGCGGCCAGGTTGCCGGCGGTGAACGCGCGGATCCGGAACAGGCTGAGGTGGAACATCGGTTCGGCGGACCGGCGCTGCGCCAGTACGAAGATGATGAGCAACAGGATGCCGGCGGCGATACCGCCGAGCACGGCCGGGTTTCCCCAGCCGGTGGAGGCGCCACGGTACGGCTGGATGCCGTAGGTTATCGCGGCCAGAATCAGCGCGGTACCGGCGGCGAAGGTGACGTTGCCCGGCCAGTCGACCCGCGCCCGGCGCCGGGTGCCGATCTCGCGCAGGCTGGCGTACGACCAGATGGTGCCGGCGATGCCGACCGGTACGCTCACCCAGAACACCGCCCGCCAGTCGACCGCGGCGAGCAGCCCGCCGGCGAGCAGCCCGAGGAACTGCCCGGCGAGTGCGGTGATCTGGTTGACGCCCAGTGCCATGCCGCGCTGCCGGGCCGGGAACGCGTCGGTGAGGATCGCGGCCGAGTTCGCCATCAGCATGGAACCGCCGACCGCCTGTACGATCCGCCAGCCGATCAGCCATAGCGCGCCGGCGGCGGCGCGCAGCGGATCGACCGACAGCGCCAGGGACGCCGCGCTGAAGACGACAAAGCCGAGGTTGTACATCCGCACCCGGCCGAACATGTCGCCCAGCCGTCCCAGAGTCACCACCAGGACCGCGGTCACCAGCAGGTAACCGAGGATCATCCACAGTAGATAGCCGATGTTCCCCGGTTGCAGCGGGTCGAGTCCGATGCCGCGGAAGATGGCGGGCAACGAGATGATGACGATGGAGCTGTCGACGGCGTACATGAGTACGCCGAGGGTGGTGTTGGACAGGGCCACCCACTTGTAGCCGCCCGCCACCTGTCGGCGTTCCCCCGTGGTCGTAGTTAGCACTGCTAACCAACTTAGTACCGGGAGCCCGGACCGGCAAACCTGGCCGGATCATCTGGCCGGATCACCCGGCTGTCGGCGCTGCATCGGGTCCCCCGTCGGCGTAACCTCCGTTCGTATCAATCTCGGGACAGCGCCGGGGGGCCGCGCGCCGGTACAGTGCCCAAGGTCGATCGAGGTCGAGAGGGGGGACGCTGCGTGGTGGTTTCCTCACGGTGCTGCGAGTCTGCCTTCGTCAACAGCGTCCTGTCCCGCCCTGCGCCTGCCGGGCCGACTCTGGCTGACCCGCTGGCTGACCCGCCCACTGGCCGCTGTGACGGCAGAGCGTCCGCTCCGGGACGGCGTCGCGGCGATCCGGCGATCGCCATCACCATCGCCGGTGTCGACCGGGAGTGGCAGGTCCACCTCCGGCCGGCTGCGGCACCCGGGATCAGATCGCTGTAGCGGTACGGCTCGGGGCAGGCTCATCGGCGGCTGCGCCGGTCGTCGGTCGCCTTCGGGCTGGTCGCCTTCGGGCTGGTTGCCTTCGCGCCGTTGGTTGTCAGGCCGTCCGTCGCGACCCGGTCAGGCGCGACCCGGTCGAGGGCGATCCGTACCAGGGCGCTGGCCATCCGGGCGGTCTGCGCCGGTTCGGTCAACCCGGCCAGCCGCTCGGGGCTGGTGGGCAGCGCTACCTTGCGGGCGCCCGCGGCGACCTTGGCGTCGAAGTACGGCCGGATGTCCGTCCACACGTCCTGCACCTCGCGCAGGAAGATGTCCGCCCCGGTCGGACCGATGCCCTTGAACTCCATCAGCAGCTTCCGCAACGCGTCCCGCTTACGATCCCCCGCGGTACTCGCCTCGCGGTGTAGCCGGCGCAGGTCACCGCCCCACCGGTCGAGGCACTGCTGCGCGGCGTCGCCGAGCATGGTGGCGGTGCGTTCGTCGTACCGCCG
>JAFMQQ010000598.1 GCA_017354595.1 Micromonosporaceae bacterium | reverse complement strand
GGCGGACCAGGTCGCCGCGGCGGCCGCACTCAGCGAGGCGGTGCGCGACGTGTACCAGGACGCGGGCGCGGCGGCGGCCGAGGCGATGGGCCAGGGGGAACTGATGCGTGGCGAGGCGCTGACCCGCTGGCGTTCCCTGGTCGGCGCCGCGGCGCGACCGCATACCCTGCTGGCGCGGGTGGAGCGGACGCGGGCCCGGGTGGCGATCACGCTGACCCGACGCGGGCCGGGGAGTGACTTTGTGGACGCCCTCTGCCAGGCGATGGCGGCGCTGGTACGGGATACCGTCGCGGACGCGGACGCACGGGTACGGTCCGACTGGCGGTGGCTGGCCGGCGGGGCCGAACTGCTCGTCAGGACCCCCACCGACCAGTCGACGCTGGCCGATCTGGAGCGCAGGGCACACCGGGCGGTACGCGACTGGCACCGGGCGCTGGTGAGTCGGGTGGCCGGCGAGATGGCCGCATCCCGGCTGGGGCGCTCACCGGGGCACGCCGCGCGGTCGGCGACGAAAGTGCGACCGTACACGGCGCACGCGGCAGCGCTGCAGGTCGCAGTCGCGATCTTCGCACCGAACCCGGACGAAGTCGATCGGCCGGGGATCGACCCGCTGCGCCCCGACGAGGTACGCGAGCTGGCGGACTGGGCGGTGGCGGAGCTGCTGGCCCGGGTACAGGCCTTGCTCAGCGCCGACGCCGACCGGTATCTGTCCCTTCTGGACAGTGCGGGAGTGGTGCCGGACGGGGCCCAGCGGTTGCGTGCCGCGGCGGCGGCGGTATCGGGCGCGGCGGCCGAGCGCCGTCAGGCAGAGGGCGGTGAACCGGCATGAGCACGGGTACGGCACCGGCGACGCACCGCGCCCGGGGAGGGCACCCCCAAGCCAGGAAGCCGGTCGACATCGACAGCCTCGCCAGCCGGGCCGAGGCGCTGAGCACCTTCGTACACGCCGTCGACGGCATCGTGCCCGACGAACGGCTGCTCGCCGCCCGCGAGTTCCTGGAGCGCGCCGGCCAGCGGCTCACCCTCTCCGGGCGGCACACGGTGGTCGCCCTCGCCGGCGCCACCGGCAGTGGTAAATCCAGCCTCTTCAATGCCATCTCCGGGATGCGGCTATCCGTGGTGGGCAGCCGGCGCCCGACCACCGGCGTGGTACACGCGTGCGTGTGGGGCGCGAACGGCGCGGTACCCCTGCTGGACTGGCTGCGGGTACCGGTTGAGCGGCGGTTCGCCCGGGAGAGCCAGCTCGACGGCCAGGACGAGGCGAGGCTGCGTGGCCTGGTGCTGCTGGACCTGCCTGACTTCGACTCCATCGTGTGGGAGCACCGGGACGAGGCGGACCGGCTGCTCGCCCTGGCCGACCTGGTGGTCTGGGTGACCGACCCGCAGAAGTACGCCGACCAGGTGATCCACCAGCGGTACCTGCGCTCCTTCCACCGGCACCGGGACAGCACCGTGGTGGTGCTCAACCAGGCGGACCGGCTGGGTCCCGTCGATACCGGCCGGTGCCTGGCCGACCTGCGCCAGCTGTTGGACGCCGACGGCCTGGCCGACGTACCGGTGCTCGCCACCTCAGCCGTCGACGAGGCGCCAGAGGTCGACGACCTGCGCAAGGCGCTGTACGCGGCCATCCTCGCCCGCCGGGCGGCGCTCGGCCGGCTGGACGCCGACCTCAGCGAGATCGTCGACGGTATCGCCGATCTGGTCACCGGCGAGGTGGGCCAACTGGGCTGGGCTGGCGGGCGCGGCATGGAGGGTGCGCCGCGCAGCGCCACCGTGCTCCTGGTCGAGGAGTTGGCGATGGCGGTCGGCCTGCCGGCGATCGCGGCCGAGGCGGAGTTGGCGTACCGGCGCCGGGCCGCCGAGTGGTTGCGCTGGCCGCCGGCGCGCCTGCTGTACCGGCACCGCGAGCCGGCCGAGCCACCGGAGCCGGACGACGAGGACGATCTGTTCGACGACGGGCCCGACACCGACCGGCCGCCGGTACCGCCAGCCAGCGCCGAGAAGACTCCGGCCGGGGAGAGTGCCGGTACCCAGCCGGCGCGGGCCAGGCTCGCCATGCGTACCTTCGCCGGACAACTGGCCGGCGAGTTGGCCGAGCCGTGGCAGGCGGCGGTGTACGCGGTGGCCCGGTCGCGGCTGGAGGAGCTCACGGTGAGCCTGGAGCGGGCGGTGTCCCGTACCGACCTGACCGAGCCGGGCCCCTCGTGGTGGCGGCTGGGCGTGATGGCCCAGTCCGTCCTCGCCGCGGTGGGGGCGGCCGGCCTGGTCTGGCTCAACGTGCTGCTGTACCGGCTGGCCCGCGACCAGGACGCTCCGGCGCTCACCTTCGGGTCGGTCGCTCCACCGATCCTGCTGCTGCTCTTCGGTGCCGGTTGCGGGCTGCTGCTCAGCCTGGTGCACCAACCACTGGCCCGGTTCAGCGGCCGCAAGGCCCGGGTACGCGCGACCCGGAAGCTGCGCCGGGTGGTCGCGGAGCTCGCCCGGGACATGGTGGTGGAGCCGGTACGGGTGGTTATCGACCGGTACGACCAGGCGAAGGCGGCGCTGATCGCGGCCGGCGGCGAGCCACCCGGCCAGGCTGACGCAGGCTAGCCGGCGGGCTCCGGCTCCGTCATGGCGACGGCACCGGTCGTCGTCCGGTCGGCGGGCGAGCGCAGGAAGACCGCGCAGACCATGCCGACCAGCGCCACACCGGTCGCGATGGCGAGCGTGTCGTGCAGGCCCACCAGGGCGCCGTGCCCGGCCGCGCGCAGGGTGAATACGGTCGCCAGCAGGTTCACCCCGACCGAGCCGCCCAGCCGCTGCGAGACGTTGAAGAGTGTGTTCGCGTCGGCCAGCTCGGCCGCCGGCAGCCCGGTCAGCATCACCCGCAGCAGCGGCTGGAAGACCAGGCCGATGCCGAGGCCGCGACCGGC